>DATMSF010000098.1:0-2776 GCA_035565535.1 Aeromicrobium sp. | reverse complement strand
CCATCAGGAACCAGCGCATGGCGTCGGCGCCGTCGCGGTCGAACACCTCCGACACGTCGGGGTAGTTGCGCAACGACTTGCTCATCTTGTTGCCGTCCGAGCCCAGCACGATGCCGTGGCTGATGCAGTTCTTGAACGCGGGCCGATCGAACAACGCGGTGGCCAGGACGTGCAGCGTGTAGAACCAGCCACGGGTCTGGCCGATGTACTCCACGATGAAATCCGCCGGGAAGTGGTCCTCGAACCAGGCCTGGTTCTCGAACGGGTAGTGCACCTGCGCGAACGACATCGAGCCGGAGTCGAACCACACGTCCAGCACGTCCGGCACCCGTCGCATCATCGAGGCGCCGGTGGGATCGTCCGGGTTGGGACGCACCAGGTCGTCGACGTACGGGCGGTGCAGGTCCGGTTGTCCGTCGGCGTTCAGCGGCAACCGGCCGAAGTCGGCCTCGATCTGCTCGAACGAGCCGTACACGTCGATCCGCGGGTACGCCGGGTCGTCACTGATCCACACCGGCACGGGTGAGCCCCAGAACCGGTTGCGGGTGATGGACCAGTCGCGCGCATTCTCCAGCCACTTGCCGAACTGGCCGTCCTTGATGTTCGACGGCACCCAGTCGATCTGCTGGTTCAGCTCCAGCATCCGGTCCTTGATCGCCGTCACCTTGACGAACCAGGACTCGACGCCCTTGTAGATCAGCGGTTCGCGGCAGCGCCAGCAGTGCGGATAGGAGTGGTCGTAGGTCTCGCGGCGCAGCAGCACGGTGCCGGCCGTGACCGATCCGCCGTGGTTCTTGAGGTCGTCGATGATCTGCGCGTTGGCGTCGAAGACCTGCAGGCCCTCGTAGTCGGTGACCGGCGCGGTGAAGCAGCCGTCCTTGCCGACCGGCATGACGGCGACGATGCCCTCGCGGTCGGTGACCTCCTTGTCGACCTCACCGAAGGCGCCGGCGCTGTGCACCAGGCCCGTGCCGTCGCTGGTGGTCACGGCTTCGTCGGCTGCCACGACCCGGAACGCGTTCTCGTGGCCCGCGAAGTAGGTGAACGCGGGCGTGTAGGTCAGCCCGAGCAGATCGCTGCCCTTGCCGCGCCACACGACGTCGGGGTCCCAGTCCTGAACCTCGACTACGTCGGGGGCCAGCTCACGGGCGTACGCACCCAGGCGGGCCTCGGCGAGGATCAGGCGATCGCCGTCGTGCGCGACCGCGACGTAGTCGATCTCGGTGCCGACCATGACGGCCAGGTTCGACGGCAGGGTCCACGGGGTGGTCGTCCAGATCAGCAGCTTGGCGCCCTGCAGGTCGCCGGGGGAGTCGATCTCGAAGCCGACCGTGACCGCCGGGTCCTGGCGGTTCTGGTAGACGTCGTCGTCCATCCGCAGCTCGTGGTTCGACAGCGGCGTCTCGTCGTTCCAGCAGTACGGCAGGACGCGGAAGTCCTGGTAGACCAGCCCCTTGTCCCACAGCTGCTTGAACGCCCAGATGACCGACTCCATGTACTCGGGGTTGAGCGTGCGGTAGTCGTTCTCGAAGTCGACCCAGCGTGCCTGGCGAGTCACGTACTCCTCCCACTCGCCGGTGTACTTGAGCACCGACGCGCGGCAGGCGGCGTTGAACTTGTCGATCCCCATCTCGACGATCTCGTCCGTCGTCTTGATGCCGTTGAGCCGCATCGCCTCCAGCTCCGCGGGCAGCCCGTGGGTGTCCCAGCCGAAGCGTCGGTCGACCTTGTGGCCGCGCATCGTCCGGTAGCGCGGCACGACGTCCTTGACGTAGCCGGTCAACAGGTGACCGTAGTGCGGCAGGCCGTTGGCGAACGGGGGGCCGTCGTAGAACACGAACTCCTCGGCACCCTCGCGGTTCGCGATGCTGGCCTTGAAGGTGTCGTCGGCCTTCCAGTAGGCCAGGACCCGTTCCTCGATCTCGGGGAAGCTCGGGCTCGACGGGACGCCGGTGAGCGTCTCGGTGCCGCTGCTGACCTTGGGATACGTCATGGGTGCTCTCTCGTCTCGTCAGTTCTGCGAGGACGACGTGAGCCGCGGTACCACCTCGATTGCCACCCGGTCGCGGATGACCACTCGTTACGGCTGTGACGGGCCTACCCGTCCGGTTCTACTGAGGAGCCCGAGGGCGACCTGTTCTTCCGGAGACTCGCCGCTGATGACGGCTCGGACGTCGGTGACACCAGGGTACCGCCCGCACGGTGTCGCCGTCGTGTCAGGCTGGACCGGTGACCGACGCATCCTCCTTCGCCCACGACTCGACACCCGATGAGCTGCGAGCCGGCATCAACGCCTGGCCGACGTTCGCCGCGCAGGAGATCACCGTCACCGACATCGCCGCCGACTGGTCGCGCGCGGTCGTCCGGTTGGACCTGACGCCGCAGAACAGCAACTACTTCGGCACCGCGTTCGGCGGATCGTTGTTCTCGATGATCGATCCGTTCGTGGTGATCCTTGCTGCCAAGCAGCTGGGCCCCGAGTACGCGGTGTGGGACAAGACCGTCGAGATCGACTTCGTCCGTCCGGGCACGGGACCGGTCACGGCGACGGTGCAGATGCCGGCTGACGTCGTCGAGGAGATTCGAGCCGCCACGGTCGGCGGCGAGAAGGTGCTGCGCACGTTCGAGGTCCCGCTGCTGGCCGAGGACGGTTCGGCCGTCGCCGTCCAGCGGCGTGTGCTGTACATCCGCCGTCGGGGGTGAACCATCGAGCAGACGCCACCTACTTAGTGTTGACATGACCATAAGGCGGGGTTAGTGTCGGAATCACCCTAAG
>DATMSF010000097.1:0-10629 GCA_035565535.1 Aeromicrobium sp. | reverse complement strand
TCTCGTCGTCGGGGACGCGGACCGCCACCGTGCCGTAGGTCTCGCCGAGGTCCCAGGTCAGCGACGGCTGCTGTCGGCAGATCACCGTCAGCGGGCCCGGCCAGAAGGTCGCGACGGCCTCGCGCAACCAGGGTTGGACGTCGACCGCGAGCGCGTCGAGGGTCGAGGCCGCCGAGATCAGCACCGGGGGCGGCTTGTGTCGTCCGCGACCCTTGGCGTCCAGCAGCCTGGCGATCGCCGACGGGTCGAAGGCGTCGGCGCCCACGCCGTACACGGTGTCGGTGGGCATCACGATCAGCTTGCCCTCGCGCAGCGCCTGCTGGGCCGCCAGCAGACCCTCGTCACGGGCAGCGGCATCTCGACAGTCGAACAGCGGCACCCGCTCATCCTAGAGCGGCGTCACCACAGGTCCGACAGCCAGTGACGGAAGTCCTCGAACCACGGCAGGCCGTGCAGGATGAACGCGATCGCCAGGAACTGCAGCAACCGGCCGATGAAGACCATCGTGAGGAACAGCCAACGCGGCTGCTTCGACGCTCCGGCCAGGATCGTGACGATCGCGAGCGGCGGCACGCCGAGCAGGGAGGACAAGAACACCGTCACTCCCCCGCCGTACCGGTGGTCCAGCAGCGCGATCAACCGGGCGCTGATGGTTCGCATCCAGCCCGCGAACCGGGTGCGCGAGTAGCGCTCCTTCGCCCGCTGCCACCAGTGCCCGAACGTCGTGCGTGGCGGTTTCGGCTCGACGACCTTGAGACGGCGGGTGCCGACGCGGGCCAGCTGAAAGACGAACGCCTTGCCGACCGTGGTCGCCGCGACGTGCAGCACGATCAGGTACGCGAGCATCGTCTGACTGTTGACGTTCGCGGCCAATGCGACGATGTAGACCTCGGCGTTGACGAACATCGGGACCAGGGCCGCACCGATGCCGACCGCGATCGAGACCAAGGACGAGACGGTGAGCGTGATCAGCTCGCCCCAGTCCATGGCACGTGACTCTAGCCGCCCCCAACCCCCACTCCTGGCGTTGGTCACATGAACACCATGAGGTCATGGTGTTCACGCACTCCTCATGGCGTGCATGCCATGAGGAGTGCGTGGAATCCGTGGTGAGTAGGAGGTCCGTGGTGACCGGACAGCGGCCAGGTCATCGCCGCGCGGTCGTCACCACGTGGAGCTCACGGACGGCTACGGCCGAAGTGCGGTCACGTAGCGCGGACGCCCGGCCAGGTCGTGGTGGTCGCGAACCTGCGACCAGCGGTCGGTGAAGACCGCGGGCGCACTGTCACCCTGGGCATCGGCGTGCTCGGCACCGACGACACCTCCGGGGCGAAGCAGTCGCCAGGCGACGCCTTCGAGCACCCGCATCGCATCGAGACCGTCGTCGCCGGACCACAGCGCCAGCGCCGGATCGTGATCACGGGCCTCCGGCGCCACGGACTCCCAGGCGTCCAACGGGATGTACGGCGGGTTGGCGACCACGACGTCGACCGTCCCGTCCAGGTCGCCGAACGCGTCGGCCATGTCACCCAGACGCAGATCGACTCCCGTCTCGTGCAGGTTCCGCTCGGCCCAGGCGTGCGCGCCCGGATCCAGCTCGACCGCGTGCACGAGGGCCTGCGGGACCTCGTCGACGATCGACAAGCTGATGGCACCTGAGCCTGCGCACAGCTCGACGACGACCGGCGGCCGGCCCTCCGCGAGCACGCGCTCGGCAGACTCGATCGCCCACCCGGCGAGCAGCTCGGTCTCCGGCCGCGGCACGAAGACCCCCGGCCCGACCTCGACATCGACGTACCGGAAACCGACGCTGCCGGTGATGTGCTGCAGCGGCACACGTTGCGCACGTGCCTGCACCATCTCCAGATAGATCGCGCGCTGGGGCGCATCGACCGAGGCCCGCCGCAGCATCGCTCGCGGTACTCCGAGGACGTGGCTGAGCAGCAGCTCGGCGTCGACGATCGGCGACGCGACACCGCTGGCCCGGAGCTGGGCCGCGGCTTGGTCGAGCAGGCGTTCTGCCTGGGAACGCACACCCGTCATGCGGGGTCGATCGCGGCGAGCCGGTCGGCCAGATCGGCCTCGACGAGCGAACCGATGACGTCGTCGAGTGCGCCGTCCATCACCTGGTCGAGGTTGTAGGCCTTGAAACCCGTGCGGTGGTCCGAGATCCGGTTCTCCGGAAAGTTGTAGGTGCGGATGCGCTCGGAACGATCGACCGTGCGCACCTGCGACTTGCGGGCGTCGGCGGCCTCGGCGTCGGCTGCGGCCTGTGCGGCCTCGAGCAGACGCGAGCGCAAGATGCGCAGCGCCTGTTCCTTGTTCTGCAGCTGACTCTTCTCGTTCTGGCAGCTGGCGACGATGCCGGTCGGCACGTGCGTGATGCGGACGGCCGAATCGGTGGTGTTGACGCTCTGCCCGCCGGGACCGGACGACCGGTAGACGTCGATGCGCAGATCGGACTCGTTGATCTCCACGTCGACGTCCTCAGCCTCCGGCATCACCAGGACGCCGGCCGCCGAGGTGTGGATCCGGCCCTGGCTCTCGGTCACCGGGACCCGCTGCACGCGGTGCACGCCGCCCTCGAACTTGAGCAACGCATACGGTGCCTCACCGGGTTCGGGCGTGCCCTTGGCTTTGACCGCGACAGTGACCGATTTGAAGCCGCCGAGCGCCGACTCGGTCGAGTCGAGGATCTCGGTGCGCCAGCCGCGGTGCTCGGCGTATCGGGAGTACATCCGGTACAGGTCGCCGGCGAACAGCGCCGACTCCTCACCGCCCTCGCCGCCCTTGATCTCCAGCAGCACGTCCTTGCCGTCCGCCGGGTCCCGCGGGACGAGCAGGTGCTGCAGTCGCTCCGCGAGCTCGGGGATGCGTCGTTCCAGGTCCGCCAGTTCGTCGGTCATCTCGAGCTCGCGTGCCGCCTGGACGTCTTCCTGCGCTTGTTGCCACTCACGGTAGGTCGTCACGACGGCCGTCAGCTCGGCGTACCGCTGCCCGACCCGTTTGGCCTGCACCGGATCGGCGTGCAGCTGCGGATCGGCCATGCGCCGTTCAAGATCGGCGTGCTCGGCAACGAGCTGCTCGACGGCTTCGAACACCAGGCCTCCTGAGGTGAAAGTGGTCCGACGACACGACAGCGCCGACCCCACCCGATCGGTGGAGCCGGCGCTGGACGGAAGCTACTTGCCGCGGTTGGCGTACCGCTTCTCGAACCGGGCGACGCGTCCACCGGTGTCGAGGATCTTCTGCTTGCCCGTGTAGAACGGGTGGCAGGCCGAGCACACGTCGGCGCGGATCGAGCCGCTCTCCGCCGTGCTGCGCGTGGTGAACGTGTTGCCACAGGTGCAGGTGACCGTGGTCTCCACGTAGGTGGGGTGGATGTCCTTCTTCATGGTGTCCTCTCGAGCGGTCGCTGGGTCGGTGCCGTCCATGGGGGCGGGACCGTGAACCAGAACCTGGGATCAAACGTGCGACTGGGCAAGTCTGCCAGTCACACCCGTCTCAACGGAAATCGGCCTCGTGCTATTCCGACTCCTGCACGGCCCGAACGCTCCTCGATCAGGCGGGCAGGAGGGCCTCGATGTCCGCCTCGATGTCCTCAGGCTTGGTGGCCGAGCCGTAACGCTTGACGACCTGGCCGTCGGTGTCGACGAGGAACTTGGTGAAGTTCCACTTGATCGCGCTGGGGCCGAGGCCGCTCTTCTCCTTCTTGAGCCATCGGTACAGCGGGTGCGCGTCGCTGCCGTTGACCTTCACGATGCTGAACATGTCGAACGTGACGCCGTAGTTGCGCTGGCAGAAGTCGGCCGTCGAGGCGTCGTCCTCCGGGTTCTGGTGACCGAACTGGTCGCACGGGAACCCCAGTACGACCAGGCCACGATCGGCATACTTCTCGTGCAGCGCCTCCAGGCCCGTCAGCTGGGGGGTGAAACCGCAGTGCGTGGCCGTGTTGACGATCAGCATGACCTTGCCGCGGTAGTCGGCCAAGGCGCGCTCGGCACCGTCGATCGTCGTGGCGGAGAAGTCGTGCGCAGTGGTCATGGCGCCCAGCCTACGGGTCGAGCCGTGATCAGTCGTGCCAGTCCAGCGTCGCGATGGCGTGCTCGCCGGACAGTCCGCGCAGCTCGACTCCGCGCAGGTCGGTCAACCGCAGGTCCAGGTCGTCCACGTCGGCCAGCTGGTCGACGACCTCGCCGCTGACCAGCACCTCTCCACCTTCGGCCAGACCTGCGACGCGTGCCGCGAAGGCCACGTTGCGGCCGAAGATGTCGTTGTCGCGATGGACGACCGAACCGTAGTGGATGCCCATCCGCACCGAGATCGACGGACCGACCCGGACCGGGCGCGCCTGCTTGGCCAGGGCTCGTTGGATGCCGATGGCACAGCGCACCGACTGCTCGGCCGTCGCGAAGGCGAGCAGGTATCCATCACCCTGGTTCTTGACGATGTGACCGTGATGTCGTGCGACGTACTTGGCGACGACCTTCTCGTGCTGCTTGAGCACGGCGTTCCATGCGCGATCGCCCAGCTTGTCGTTGAGCGCGGTGGATCCCTCGATGTCGCTGAACGCGATCGCCACGCAGCCGTCGACGCCGGCCAGCTCCACGATGCTGGAGCGTTCGACCTCGGCCCACCCGGCGATGTCGTTGATGGAGTGGCGCAGAGCTGCCGTCACACCCTTGTCCCGCACGAGCGTGGCGGTCTCCCAGACGGCCTTGACGGCCGCTTCGGGTGTCGGCAGTGCTGCTCGACGGCGACGCCGAGTCGATTCGCTGGTGCGACGTAGCCGACGTTCCAGCGATCGGCTCTTGCGCACCGACACCCGCCACACCACGATGAGCGCGACGATCGCGGCGGCTTCCAGAGCCGCCACGACCCACGCGATGTCCATGGCGGTGACGTCAGCCCTGCTTGAGCTTCAGCAGCGCTTCGGCGTTCGACGACGTGGACTCGACCGCCTCGATCAGTCGCTTGGTGATCGCCGGATCCGATCCACCGCAGCACGCTTCGGCATCGTCGGCCGTCGCGGCGCGCAGCGCCCTGAGCACCTCGGTCTCCTGCGGGTCGACCAAGGCCGATTCGTGGCGCGTGCCCGACTCCTCCAGGTCGATGGCCGGGAACACTCGCTGATCGGCCAACGAACGGTCGAGCGTCACGACCCAGTTCGCGATCGAGCGCAGCTCGCCGTGGATCAGCTCGTCGGTGTCGTCGATCAGACCGGGGGCCACGGTCGAGATGATCGTGAGGGACCCACCGTCCTCGACGTTGCGGGCCGCTCCCAGGAACGCGCGTGTCGGCAGCAGCGCAGCGGTCTCGTTGCCGGCGGACCGGTTCGAGCCCGAGGCCGTGCTCAGGTAGGCCCGGCCGAGTCGGCTGCCGCCGTCGACCAGCACGACGACGTCGTGGCCCAGCTCCACCAACCGCTTGGCACGCTCGATCGCGAGCTCGGTCACGGTGGCGTGGTCTGCGGCCGGGCGATCGAACGGCGAGGCGACGACTTCGCCCTTGACGCTGCGCTGGAAGTCGGTGACCTCCTCGGGGCGCTGATCGACCAGCACGACCATCAGGTGGCACTCGGGATTGTTCTCGGTGACGGCATTCGCGATCTGCTGGATCGCCGTGGTCTTACCGGCGCCAGGACCGGCCACGATCAGACCACGCTGCCCCTTGCCGAGCGGCGCTGCCAGGTCAAGGACGCGAGCAGTCGTGCCGCCGGCCTGGCCGTCGAGCCGGATGCGGTCCGTCGGATGGACGGCGACCAGCTGGCTGTAGTCGGCGCGTTTGGCAGCATCGTCCAGCGACAGTCCGTTGACCGACTCGACCTTGACCATCGGATTGAACTTTTCCTTGCGCTCACCCTCGCGCGGCTGGCGCACCTGACCGGTGATCGCATCGCCGCGACGCAGGCCCCACTTGCGGACCATGGACAGCGAGACGTACACGTCCTGCTCGCTGGGCAGGTAGCCCGTCGTGCGAACGAATGCATAGTTGTCGAGGATGTCCAGGATGCCGGCGGCGGGCACCAGCACGTCGTCCTCGGAGTAGGTCGGCTCGGCCTCCATGCCGCGGTTGCGGTTGCGGCCGCGACGGTTGCGGCGGCGACCCGTGCCGTCGTCGTCCTCGTCGTCGCTGTGCTGGCTGTTCTGCTGCTGGTTGTTCTGCTGTTGATTGCCGCCCTGCTTGCCCTGCGGATTCTGGCCCTGCTGTTTGTTCTGGCCCTGCTGCTTGTTCTGGCCGCCCTGCTTGTCCTGACCGCCCTGCTTGTCCTTGCCGCCCTGCTTGTCCTGCTTGCCCTGCCTGGACTTGTGCTGGGGCTCGTCGGGTTGTCCGGTGGTGTCAGCGTCCGAGGCATCCTCGGAGCGTCCCGGCTTGTCAGCGGCGTCCGAACGTCCTGAGGTGCCGTCCTCCTGCGACGACCGGGCCGCTTCGGCGTTGCTCTTGGCCGGCTTGGCCGCCTTCGGCGCATCGCCGCGCGCCTCCTTGATCGCGTCGATCAATGCACCCTTGCGCATGCCCTGGATGTTCTCGATGCCCAGTCCGGCCGCAATCTCCTGCAGCTCGGCGAGCACCTTGCCGCCCAGTCCACCTGAGGACTTCCTGGGCGCTGCCGCCGGGGCAGCGTCCTGGCCCGCGGCCGCAGTGGTCGCAGGCGTCGTCGACTCGGATGTGGACTCGGGCGTCGGATTGGATTCAGTCACGTGGTTTCCTTCGTGTGTGGCCATGAGCCCGAGCGGTCAGACAGACCTGATGAACCGGACTCGCCCGATGGTCGGGCAAATGATGGCTGGCCGGGGAGACATCTCGACTCCGGCCGCTGCCAGCCTAGCACCGGGGCGAGGACGATCAGATCAGCGGGACACGACGCCTACGGCGTCGACGTCGAGCTCGTGCACCGTCCACCCGGCAGGCGCCGCGTCGCCCACTCCTCGGGCGAAGGCCAGCACCGTCGGGCCGGCGCCGGAGATGACGGCCGGGACGCCCTCGACCCGAAGATTGCGCACCAAGCGATAGGACTCGGGCATCTGATCGGAGCGGTACGGCTGGTGCAGACGGTCCTCGGTCGCCGAGATGAGCCGGTGCGGAGCCCCGGTCAGCGCGGCCACCAGCAGTGCCGCCCGCCCGGCGTTGTGCGCGGCGTCGGCGTGCGGCACGCTCTCGGGCAGCACGCCCCTGGCCTCGTGGGTCGACAGGCCGACAGGCGGCACGAACACCGTGACCTCGACGTCGGAGTCGAGCCGCTCGACCTCCGCAGCCGCACCGTCGATCCAGGCGATCGTGAAGCCACCGTACTGGGCGGCCGCCACGTTGTCCGGGTGTCCTTCCAGGTCGACCGCCAGCTGGAAGGCAGCCGTGTCGTCGAACCGTTCCTGGCTGTCGGTGACGAGTGCTCGTGCCGCCGCGATTCCGCCGACGATCGCCGCTGACGACGACCCCAGACCGCGGGCGTGCGGAATGCGATTGACGCACGTGACCCGCAGACCGGCGGGACGTTCGGCCAGCAGGTCGAAGGTGGCCTCCATGGCTCGCACCACCAGGTGGTCCGCCGTGCGCGGGACGTCAGCGGCCCCTTCACCTTCGACGGTGATGACCAAGCCCTCGTCGATCGCCTCGACCGTGATCTCGTCGTACAACGTCAGGGCCAGACCGAACGCGTCGAAGCCCGGGCCCAGGTTGGCGCTGGAGGCCGGCACGCGAACGGTGACGGGTCGCTGGAGGATCGTCATGCCAGCCCGGCAGCCGCCGCGGCGGCGTGGACGTCGGCGTCGACGATGACGTCGGCGATCGAGTCGAACGTGCTCAGCGCCGTCTCGGTGTCCTTCAACCCGTGACCTGTCACGGTGACCGTGATGCGCAGGCCGGGGTCGACCTCGCCGGCCTCGACGGCCGCGATCAGTCCCGCCACGCCTGCGGCCGACGCCGGCTCGACGAAGGTCCCGTCGTTGGCGGCGATCTTGCGCTGAGCGGCCAGGATCTGTTCGTCGGTGACCGCGCTGATGCGCCCGCCGGAGTCGTCGCGAGCTTCCTCGGCCAGCGTCCACGAGGCGGGGTTGCCGATCCTGATGGCCGTCGCGACCGTCTCGGGCTCGGCGACCGGAGAGCCGTGGACCAACGGCGCGGCGCCGGCGGCCTGGAAGCCCCACATCCGCGGCAGCGTCGTCGCCGGACCGTCCTGGTGGTACTCGCGGAACCCCAGCCAGTAGGCCGAGATGTTGCCGGCGTTGCCGACGGGCAGGACGTGGATGTCCGGCGCATCGCCGAGCTGGTCGACGATCTCGAACGACGCGGTCTTCTGGCCCTGCAGCCGTAACGGATTGACCGAGTTCACCAGCGCGACCGGGTACTCCTTGGCCAAGGCGCGCGACATGTCCAGGCAGTCGTCGAAGTTGCCACGGACCTGGATGATCTCGCCGCCGTGCAGCACCGCCTGGGCCATCTTGCCGGCCGCGATGCGTCCGTGCGGGACCAGCACGATGGCCGTCAGTCCGGCGCGCGCGGCGAAGGCCGACATCGACGCCGACGTGTTGCCGGTCGAGGCGCACACCACGGCCTTGGCGCCGTCGTCGACCGCTCCGGAGATCGCCGCAGTCATCCCGCGGTCCTTGAACGATCCGGTGGGGTTGTCGCCCTCGACCTTCAACCAGACGTCGCCGCGGACCAGCTCGGACAGCCAGCCCGAATGGATCAGCGGCGTGCCGCCCTCACCGAGCGTCACCACCGTCTCGAACGCCGGGAGCCGGTCTCGGTACTCCTCGATGACACCGCGCCACGGTCTAGCCATGTTGACGACCTCCGTCGTGGTCATGTTGACGACCTGCGTCGTGGCCCATCACAGGCCTCCTTCGACACGCATGACCGAGCTGACGTCGCGAACCATCTCCAGCCCGCGCAAGGCCTGGACCGTGGCCGCAAGCGCGGCGTCGTCGGCCTCGTGAGTCGCGATGACCAGCTGGGCGTCCTGGCCGCTGCCCTCCTGCCGGACGGTGCGGATCGAGACGCCCAGCTCGGCGAACTGCTGGGCAACCTGGGCCAGCACGCCCGGACGGTCGTCGACGTCGATCGAGATGTGATACCGGGTGCGCGCCCGGCCCATCTCGAGGACCTCGAGCTGCGCATGTGTCGACTCGCCGGGCCCGCACACGTCGGCGAGGCGGTTGCGCGCGACTGTCACGACGTCACCGAGGACGGCGCTCGCGGTGGGCGCGCCGCCTGCTCCGGGACCGTAGAACATCAGCTGACCAGCAGCCGCGCTCTCGACGAAGACGGCGTTGTACGCGCCGCGCACACTGGCCAGCGGGTGGCTCTTGCTGATCATCGCCGGGTGGACACGCGCCGACACGGCAGGACCATCAGGGGTCTCGCGGCGTTCGCAGATCGCGAGGAGCTTGACGACACATCCCATGTCGTCGGCGGACTTGACGTCGGCCGCGGTGACGTCGCTGATCCCTTCGCGGTGCACGTCGCCGATCGTGACGCGAGTGTGGAAGGCCAGCTCCGCCAGGATCGCCGCCTTCGCTGCGGCGTCGAAGCCCTCGACGTCGGCCGTCGGATCGGCCTCGGCGTAGCCGAGGCGTTGTGCCTCGTCGAGCGCCTCGGTGAACCCCTGCCCCGTCGTGGTCATGGCGTCGAGGATGAAGTTGGTGGTGCCGTTGACGATGCCGAGCACCCGCTCCACGGTGTCGCCGGCCAGCGACTCGCGCAGCGGCCGGACGATCGGGATGGCCCCGGCGACGGCGGCCTCGAAGTACAGGTCTCGCTCGGCCTTGGCCGCGGCCTCGAACACCGTGGCGCCGTCCTCGGCCAGCAATGCCTTGTTGGCCGTCACCACGGACGCTCCGTGCTCCAGAGCGGTCAAGATCAGCTCGCGAGCCGGTTCGATACCGCCGATGACCTCGACCACGACGTCGAGATCGCCCCGCGAGACCAACGCCTTGGCGTCGGTGGTGAACAGCTCCTCGGGCAGATCGACCTCACGTACGCGGCCGATTCGGCGGACCGCGATGCCCACCAGCTCGACGGGGGCGCCGATGCGTTGCGTCAGCTCGTCGGCATCCTCGGTCAGCAAGCGAGCGACTTGCGTGCCCACGACACCACACCCCAACAGGGCGATGCGGAGCGGACGCTGGCCGTGCGACGAGTTCACCGGTCAAGGGTATCGGCGCGTGCCGCCGACCCGGCGACGAGGCTCAGCCGACGTCGAGACTCAGCAGATCGTCCTCGGTCTCGCGCCGCACGATGACGCGGGCTTCGCCGTCACGCACTGCCACGACGGCCGCGCGCGGCACGTGGTTGTAGTTGCTGGCCAACGAGCGACAGTAGGCACCCGTTCCCGGGACGGCCAGCAGGTCTCCTGCACGGACGTCGCTGGACAAGAACTCGTCCTTGACCACGATGTCACCGGATTCGCAGTGCTTGCCCACGACCCGGCTCAGCACCGGTTGCCCCTCGGACCGCCGCGAGGCCAGGGTGCACGAGTAGTCGGCGCCGTAGAGGGCCGGTCGCACGTTGTCGCTCATCCCGCCGTCGACCGAGACGTAGCGCCGTGACACGCCACCGTCGAGCACGACGGTCTTGGTGGTGCCGACCTCGTAGAGGGTGAAGGTCGAGGGGCCGGCGATGGCCCGACCC
>DATMSF010000096.1:0-2410 GCA_035565535.1 Aeromicrobium sp. | reverse complement strand
CCGAATTGCTCGCGGGTCAGCGAGTACTCGATGGTCCGGCGCAGTGCGCTCCGTGCGGCACCGGCCGCGTCCAGGGCGAACGCTTGGGCCATCTTGGTCTCCCACCGGGAGAACAGGTCGGGTGCCGACACGACGGCCATGCCGGAGGTCGACACACCGTCCAGCCGGACACGTCCCCACGGACGGGTCTGGTCCAGGCCCGGGAGGTTCTCCACTGGAACGTCGGTGAGCACGGCTGCGCAGGGCGCGCCGTCGGACTCGAAGGGCACGAGCACGCCATGGCTTCCTGTGCCGATGACGAGGAACTCGCCGCGCAGACGGCCGTCCTCGAGCGTGATCTCCGCGGCCAGCTTTTCGGCGGACGCGAGAGGCAACGCCACGTCTGCGCCGGAGGAGATCGCGCTTACCAGGTCGGCGTCGTGGCTGAAGAGCTGACCGACCACCCCGGTGGACCAAGTCAGGGGCGCCGCCGCACAGGTGCTTCCAGCTGCCTCGAGGATCGGGGCCAGGTCGGCCTCGTCGCCGCCCGATCCGCCGAGCTCCTCAGGGAGCCCCACGCCGGACCATCCCTGGTCCGTGCCGGCGGTGACGTCGAGCTGCTTGGTGCCGAACAGCTTCTCGGCGACGGAAGCGAGCTCATAGCGCTCGGCGACGAGACCGGAGTACCTCAACGTTTCGCTCAGTGTCATGGTCAGGCTCCTCGCTTGGCGCCGCGCGGCTCGCGGGGCAGTCCGAGCGTCCGTTCGGCGATGATGTTGCGTTGGATCTCGTTCGTCCCGCCGGCGATGGTCCAGCTCCAGGACTGGAGCCAGTCGAGCGTCCAGTCGCCGGTGACGCTCCCCGTCAGATGGGGTCGCTGGGGGTCGATGAGCTCGGACGGTCCGTTCAGGCGTGAGGCGAACTCGGTCAGGTCGCGGAGCAGCTCGCTGAAGGAGATCTTCATCAGCGATGAGAGCCCCCCGTCGGGCGCCCCGCGATTCAGCAGGTCGACGATGTCGGCCGAGAGGGCGCTGACCGCTTGGTGGCGGGCTACGAGCGTCGCGAGCTCGGCGCGCTCCGGGGCAACCGAGCTGGGGGAGGTGGTGGCCAGATGTTTCTTCACCATCTCCAGGCCCGCGCCGATCTCTCCGATGACCGACATGCCGATCGGGCCACGTTCGGTCTCGAGCGTGGTCTGGGCGACCGACCAACCCTGATCGACCTCCCCCAGGACGCTGTCGAGTGGGAGCTTGACCGAGTCGAGAAAGATCTCGCAGAACTCGTGGTGGCCCGTGTTCTGACGGATGGGACGGACGTCGACGCCCTCGGCCCTCATGTCGAGCAGGAAGTACGTGATGCCTCGGTGCCGTGATTCCTGGCTGCCCGTTCGCGCCAGAAGGATGCAGTGGTCGGCGAACATCGCGCCGCTCGACCAGATCTTCTGACCCTCGATGACCCAGTGGTCGTCCTGGCGCTTCGCCGTGGTTCGTAGGGACGCCAGGTCTGAGCCGGACCCGGGCTCGGAGAATCCCTGGCACCAGACGGTGCCCCGGATGGCGTCTCTGACGTACCGTTCCTTCTGCTCCTGCGTCCCGTGGGCGAGGATGGTGTGCGGCACGTGGTTCAGGGAGACCGAGTAGTAGAGCGGCAAGGGCATCGCGCCGCTTCTCGACCACTCCTCGAAGATGACGACCTGCTCGGAGACGGTGTACCCGCCGCCGCCCCACTCGCGCGGGATGCCCGGAGCCGCGAAGCCGCGTTCGCCGAGCGTGCGAAGCCACTGGCGTTGATAGTCCAGGTACTCCTGGCCACGGAGTCGATCGACCGTCTCGCGCCAGTCCGCCGGTGCATTGAGCGCGAACCACTCCGCGATGTCGCGACGAAATTCAGCCAGACCAGTCACGCTTCCGCCCTTCTGAGGTACCGCCACGCCGTCATGTCTCGCGCCGCGCATGGCCATTCTGCTCAGACTTGACGACTTCGTCAAGTTGCCGGATGCTTCGTCCACACGAAGTCGGCGCGGCGCAAGGTCGCGGCGACCACAGAGGAGAACGCGATGAGAACTGATGACAACATGAGCCAGAACGTACGAGACTTCCTTGAGGGACCGGCCGCGTCGTTGGCGTTCCCCCGGACAGCCCTGGTGGACCAGCGCGTCTCGTCGGACTACCTCGAGCTGCTGCGTCAGCCGCGACCGGCGGTCGACAATTCCTTGGTCTGCCCGGTCGGGACGCTTCGTGAGCTGCAGATCTCAGAGCACGTGAGAGTGCGCGTGTACGTCCCGGAAGGATCCGGTCCGTGGCCCACGCTGATCTACTACCACGGCGGGGGATGGGTCACCGGGGACCTCGACATGCACGACCTGACGTGCCGGCTGCTTGCTTCCCGGAGCCAGCTGGTCGTCGTCAACGTCGACTACCGCCTGGCGCCT
>DATMSF010000095.1:0-1839 GCA_035565535.1 Aeromicrobium sp. | reverse complement strand
CCGGCACTCGCGTGCGGTACTGGGCCGACCCGCAGATCTTCATCAAGTCAGCCACGTTCTCCTACGACGACCTGGTCTCGCGGGCCCGCCAGACGGCGTTCCTGGTCCCGGGGCTGGAGCTGCTGATCCGCGACGATCGCTCCGATGAGCTGCACGAGGAGAAGTTCCGGTACGAAGGCGGCATCACCGAGTTCACCGAGTTCCTGGCACCGGACGAACCGGTCACCGACGTCTTGCGCATCCAAGGCGAGGGCACGTTCACCGAGACCGTCCCGATGCTCGACGCCAAGGGACAGATGACGCCGCAGGACGTCGAGCGCGAGCTCGGAGTCGACGTCGCGGTGCGGTGGGGCAACGGCTGGGAGACCAAGGTCGCGTCCTTCGTCAACATCATCGCCACGCCCAAGGGCGGCACTCACGTGCAGGGCTTCGAGCGCGCCCTGGCCAAGACGTTCAACGACGTGCTGCGCACCACCAGGTTATTGAAGGCAGGCGATCCTGACGTCATCAAGGACGACGTCCTCGAAGGACTCACCGCGGTCGTCACGGTCCGCCTGGCCGAACCGCAGTTCGAGGGCCAGACCAAGGAGGTGCTGGGCACCCCGCCCGTCACGCGGATCGTCAACCAGATCGTCGCCCGTGAGCTCAAGGCGTTCCTGACCTCGAACAAGACGGCGCACAAGGCCAAGGCACGCGCCGTGATGCAGAAGGTGGTCGACGCCTCACGCACCCGCATCGCTGCTCGCACCCAGCGGGACAATCAGCGACGCAAGAGCGCCCTGGCGTCGAGCTCGTTGCCCGCGAAGCTGGCGGACTGTCGCAGCAGCGATGTCGACCGGTCCGAGCTGTTCATCGTCGAGGGTGACTCGGCCCTCGGCACGGCCAAGGCGGCCCGGGACTCAGAGTTCCAGGCGCTGCTGCCGATCCGCGGCAAGATCCTCAACGTGCAGAAGGCCACGGTCGCCGACATGCTCAAGAACGCGGAGTGCTCGTCGATCATCCAGGTCGTCGGTGCCGGGTCCGGGCGGACCTTCGACCTCGACGCCGCTCGCTACGGACGCATCATCTTCATGGCCGACGCCGACTCCGACGGCGCCCACATCCGCTGTCTGCTCGCCACCTTGTTCTATCGGTACATGACACCCCTGCTGGAAGCCGGCCGTGTGTACACAGCCGTTCCGCCCCTGCATCGCATCGAGCTGACGAACCCGAAGAAGGGGCAGGAGAAGTACGTCTACACGTACTCAGATCCTGAGCTGCAGCGCAAGCTGGCCGAGCTGCAGCGCAAGAACATTCGCTGGAAGGACCCGGTGCAGCGGTACAAGGGTCTGGGCGAGATGGACGCCGATCAGCTGGCCGAGACCACCATGGACCCGCGGCACCGGACCCTGCGTCGCCTCACCGTCGACGACGCCGAGGAAGCCGACGCGGTGTTCGAGCTGCTGATGGGCAACGAGGTCCCGCCGCGCAAGGAGTTCATCGTGGCCGGCGCCTACGAGATCGACCACGAGACCATCGACGCCTGACGACGGCGCTCTGCGCCTGAGGTCACGGGTCTTCGGCGAGGAGTACGCGGGCGACCCTGTTGCCTCGTCGGCGCCTTCCCGCGCTCGTTCCTCGCGCTGGCGACCGGGATTGGGACCCCGTCCGGGGGACGACGGTGCGCTGCGCCTGAGCCCGCGCGTCCTCAGCGAGGTGTGCATGGGCGAGCCCGCTGTCTCACCGGCGCCTACCCGCGCTCGTTCCTCGCGCTGGCGATCGGGGTGCCTCGCGCTGGCGATCGGGGTCAAGTGCGCCTACCCGCGGTTGGTGCGGTCTTTCAGGCGATCTGCTTGAGCA
>DATMSF010000094.1:0-2140 GCA_035565535.1 Aeromicrobium sp. | reverse complement strand
GGTGGCCGCGTCTTGTGGTCTGTGCACTCGGGGCCGTCCTGGTCGTGCACGCGTGTCTGGTCTCGTTGTGGATGGCCCCGAACAGCCCGGTACGCGACGTCGTCGGCAACAGCTTCCTGAGCTCGTACGTCGACCCCTACTTCAAGCAGGGCAGCGACACGCTGGGCATCGGATCCAATCGGATCGACGAGGCCCTGCAGATCCGCGCGTGGGTCAAGAACACCGTGAAGGCCGAACCAGGTGAAACGGACTGGATCGACGTCACGGCGATCGAGGCCGAGCACCTGGTGGGCGACTTCGGTGCAGCCCGGTCCCATCTGGCGGCCCGGCGGCTCGCCGCGTCGCTGAACCTGGCGATGCTGCAGTTCGACGACGACCAGCTGTCGATCATCGCCGAGTTCGACCAGGACGTCAGTCGCGCCGACATGCGGCGACAGCTCCTGGCCGCCGGCAGCAGCCCGCGGATCGTCCAGAACTTCCTCGGCGCGGACGAGATGGCGCGTCGCTACGCCTCGCTGTGGCTCGACTCGGTGATCAACGACGGTGAGATCGTCGCGATCGCCTACCGTGTCGGACGCCGGGAGGCCCCTCGGGCGGACGAGGATGGTGCAGCCACGCTGCAGAGTCGCGCGTTCGCCTGGTTCGATATGGGCGAGCGGACACCGTTCCGCGGCACTCCGGAGGCCAGATCGGTCTTCAAGGACTACGTGGAGGGGCGCAATGGGTGACCTGTGGTGGCGCACGGTCGACGCGCTGCGAGACTGGCAGTCCGCATTCGTGTCGTGGATGACGTCCACGCGGCACGCGGCGTATGCGGTCGCTGCCTGCCGGATCGGCCTGGGGCTGGCTGTCGTCGGCCTGCTCGCGTCGAACTTCAGCACACGCTCGACGTGGGTCGGGCAGGCGTCGATCTGGGCGGAACCGGCCCGCTCGTTCTCCACGTTCCCCGAGCTCGCACTGCTGGACGGGGCCAGCCCCGACGTGCTGCTGGTCGTCTACACCGTCACGTTGCTCGCGGCCGTCGGCTTCACGATCGGTTGGCACACCAAGGCCACCAACGTCGTGACCTACGTGGGGTTCATCGCGGTCGTGGCGCAAAATCCCGTGGTCGGCGTGCAGACGGACAACCTGATGCGGTTGGCGCTGCTGTGGATGCTGCTGACCCGGGCGGGGGACCACTGGTCGTGGGACGCACGGCGGCGCATGCGCATCGAGTACGGCGAGATCTCGCCGCGGTCGTGGGACGAGGACGTCCTGCCCGAATGGTTCGCGAATGCGCTGCACAACTCGGGACTCGTGGCGTTGTGCACGCAGACGGTGCTGGCCTACACCGGTGCCGGGCTGGACAAGATCGGACAGTCGGCCTGGCAGCACGGCACGGCGCTGTACACGACGCTGCAGCTGCCGGAGTCGCGACCGTATCCGGCTCTGGCCGACTTCGTCAGTCAGAGCAGCGTCGTGCTGGCGGTCCTGACGTATCTGGTGCTGTTCACCCAGGTGTTCTTCGGCCCGTTGCTGCTGTCGACGATCTCGCGTCGCATCGTCGTCGTGTGTGCGGTGACGGTGGCGGTGATCTTCGCGATCTTGTTCGCTGCACCGTGGGCTCAGCTGGCCGTGATCGCCGTGACGGTGCTGTTCGTCTCGGACCGCACCTGGGTGGCCGTGGAGGACCGGGTCCTGGAGATCGTCGACCCGTTGGCCTCGCGTTTCGGCGACCGGGTGCTAGACACGTTCGACGTCGTGGGCGACTACGGCCGTGACGGCATCGACGCCGTGATCCGGGGGACGCGGCGGGTCCTGCGCCGGGGCTGATAGCGCCGGCGCTGCAGGCCCGTCACCAGATGGTGACGCGATCCTCGGGGTCGAGCCACAGCGCGTCCGTGGGCGAGACGTCGAACGCGTCGTAGAACGCGTCGATGTTGCGCACCACCTGATTGCAGCGGAACTCCGGCGGAGAGTGCGGGTCGACCGTCAGACGACGGATCGTTTCGGTCGGACGGACCTTGCCCTGCCACGCCTGCGCCCAGGACAGGAAGAAGCGCTGGTCAGGCGACAGGCCGTCGATCTCGGTGTCGTCGGGTCCCGACATCCGGAACGCCCGGTACGCGATGCCGAGGCCGCCGAGGTCGCCGATGTTCTC
>DATMSF010000093.1:0-13090 GCA_035565535.1 Aeromicrobium sp. | reverse complement strand
GGATCGTCCAGCTCCCAGTCCAGGTAGCGCTTGCCCGGGAAGGAGGCGCACTCGTCGCCGCAGCCCATCGTCACGACGACGTCGGCGGCCTGCACCAGATCGGTCGACGCGAGCTGCGGGGTGGCCGCCGTGATGTCGATGCCCTCCTCGGCCATCGCCTCGGCGGCCACGGGGTTGATCCGGGTGCCCGGATCGGAACCCGCCGACCGCACCTCGATCGCGTCTGCGGCCAGCTCGCGCAGGTAGCCGGCGGCCATCTGGGAGCGCCCTGCGTTGTGCACGCACATGAACAGCACGCTGGGTCGTCCAGTGATGGGTCGTCCACTGGTGGGTCGTCCAGTCGTGGGTCGATCAGTCATACCGTCTCCTCGATGCGGGCGCGGGTGGGCCACAAGAACGTGATCACGCCCGCCGCGATCAGCGTGCCGAGCAGCTGGGCGATGACGAACCCGGGGACCGCGGACGGCGCGATTCCGGCGAATGTGTCGGACAGCATGCGCGCCACGGTCAGGGCCGGGTTGGCGAAGCTGGTCGACGAGGTGAACCAGTAGGCGGCCGAGATGTAGCCTCCCACGGCGAAAGCGACGTGGGAGGTGCGGCCGGACCGCAGCGGGCCGAAGATCACCACGAGCAGCCCGATCGTCGCCACGACTTCTGCCAGCAGCACCCCGTCCGCGTCGCGAGGTTTGACCGACACGCTGACGGCGTCGAGTCCGAACATCAGGTTGGCGACCGCCGCGCCGAGGACCGCGCCGGCCACCTGGGCCGTGACGAGCGCGACCGCTTCCCGGCGTCCGACACTGCCGAGCGCCACCTCGAGCAGTGTCACGACGGGATTGAACGCGGCCGAGATCGATCCGAACGCGAGGATCAGAGCCATCAGGACCGCCCCGGTCGCGACGCTGTTCTGCAGCAGCTGCAGACCGATGTCATCCGGTGACAGCCGCGTCGCCGCGATGCCCGATCCGATCACCGCTGCCGTCAGGAACCCGGTTCCCAGCGCCTCGGCACAGGCGCGTTGAGCGACGGTTGGCGTCGCCATCACGCGGAACCGCCGAGCAGCTCCACCAGGTCGGTCAGCACGGCCGGGCGCACGCGGTAGTAGACCCAGGTCCCGCGCTTCTCCCGGTCCAGCAGACCCGAGGAGTGCAGGATCTTCAGGTGGTGGCTGATCGTCGGCTGCGACAGGTCGAATGCGTCGTTGAGGTCGCACACGCACGCCTCGCCGTCCCGGTGGGCGGCGACGAGCGAGAGCAGGCGCAGCCGCACAGGGTCCGCCAGCGCCTTGAGCACCGGTGCGATGGCCTCTGCCTGGTCCTGGCTCAAGGCGTCCTGGGTGACCGGCGAGCAGCAGGCGACGGCCTCCGCGACCGTCAATGAATTCGACATGTATCGATATTGACAGATGTCGATACACGTCGGCAACATGGACATCGAAGTTCATCGATATGGAGAGGAGACCGTCATGGCGTGCGATTGCACCTGCTGCCCACCGGGCTGCTGCGAGTGAACCGATGTCAGTGAGGCCTGCAACAGTGACCTCATGACGACAGGCACGGTGCTGCACGCCGACCTCGACTCATTCTTCGCGTCGGTCGAGGTCCGCGACGACCCGAGCCTGCGGGGGCGACCGGTCATCGTGGGCGGTGGCGTGGTCCTGGCCTGCACGTACCAGGCCAAGGCCCGCGGCGTCCGTACCGCGATGGGCGGCCGCCAAGCGCTCGCGCTGTGTCCTGATGCCGTCGTCGTCCCACCACGCTTCGCCGCCTACACCGAGGCGAGCCGCGCGGTGTTCGAGGTGTTTCGCGACACCACTCCGCTGGTCGAGGGCATCTCGATCGACGAGGCGTTCCTGGAGGTCGGCGGGCTGCTCCGACTGCGCCGCCAGGGCCCCGAACAGATCGCGGCCCAGCTGCGCGTCGACGTCCGCGAACGGGTCGGCCTGCCGATCTCCGTCGGGGTGGCCCGCACCAAGTACCTGGCGAAGATCGCCAGCGCGTCGGCCAAGCCCGACGGACTGCTCGTCATCCCCGTCTCCTCCGAGCTGTTGTTCCTGCACGCACTGCCGGTCGAGCGGCTGTGGGGCGTCGGCAAGGTGACCGCGGCCAAGCTGCGCGCGGCACACATCGGCACCGTCGGCGACATGGCCCGGCTGGAGCAGCGCGAGCTGGAGTCGCTCGTCGGCACGGGCACCGGTCGCCACCTGTACGCCCTGGCCCACGGCCAGGACCCGCGGCGGGTCGACACCGCCGTCCGTCGGCGTTCCATGGGAGCCCAGCACGCCCTGGGCCGAGGTCCGCACAGCGAGGAGCACCTGCAGGTCGTCCTGCTCGGACTCGTCGACAAGGTCGCCAGGCGGTTGCGCGCGGCCGGACGCACGGGCGCAACGGTCACGTTACGGCTCAGGTTCGACGACTTCACGCGCTCCACCAGCTCGCGCACGCTGCCGCGCCCCACCGCCCACACCGTCGACCTGCTCGAGGTCGCCCGCGGGCTGCTGGCCTCGCGGCGTGACGACGTCGCCGACCGCGGGTGCACGCTGATTGGCGTCGGCGTCGAGGGGCTCGACGACCACCCGGCCCAGCTCGCCCTGCCACTGGACGCCACCAGCTCCCCCACGCTCGACGACACGATCGACGCTGTGCGAGAACGATTCGGCGCCGCAGCGGTGCAGCGGGCGGTTCAGGTCAACCGAACGCGGTCCTGAGCCGGGCGAGGACGTTCGCCGGCACCAGGGCCGAGACGTCGCCGCCGTGCTTGGCGACCTCCTTGACCAGGCTCGACGCCAGGAACGAGTACTCCGGAGAGGTCGGGATGAACACGGTGTCGACGTCGGTGAGACTGCCGTTCATCTGAGCCATCTGCAGCTCGTAGTCGAAATCGGTGACCGCACGCAGCCCCTTGACGATCGCGTCGATGCCGTTCTGTGTGCAGAAGTCGACCAGCAGGCCCTCGAAGGACGCGGTGGAGACGTTCGGCAGGTGCGCGGTGGCCTCGGCGATCAGCTCGAGCCGCTCGTCGATCCCGAACAGGCCCTTCTTGTTCTCGTTGACGAGCACCGCGACGACGACGTGGTCGAACATGCGCGAGGACCGCTCGATGATGTCCAGGTGCCCATTGGTCACCGGGTCGAAGGATCCGGGGCACACGACTCTGGTCACGTCGGCGACTCTACCAACGGCCGCCCGAGCCACAGCGTGGTCTCGCCGTACTTGCGCTCACGCACCCCTTCGACGGTCGGCGGCCAGTCGAAGCGGTCGCGCGACGAACGCTCCACGACGAACAGCGCGTCGGCAGTGACCGACTCGGCCAGTGCCTCGACGAGATCGCGCACCTGCTCGGTGGGCACGGCGTACGGCGGGTCGATGAACACCAGGTCGAACGCGCCCACCGGTGCGTGCTCGACGAACGACCTCGCGGTGCCGCGCACGACCCGGGCGTCGGTGAATCCCAGGTCGCGGACATTCGCCTTCACCGCGGCCACCGCTCGCGCGTCGGAGTCGACGAACACCGCGGACTCGGCGCCCCGGGACAGCGACTCGAGACCCAGCGCCCCCGATCCGGCGAACAGGTCGAGCACACGTACGCCCGCGAATCCACCGAGCACCGATTCCAACGACGAGAACAGTGCCTCGCGCACTCGGTCGCTCGTGGGCCGCGTGGTCTCACCCTTGGGCGTCCTGATCTGCCGACCACCGTGGGTCCCGGCGATGATCCTGGTCATGTCCGGTCCAGGTAGTCGGCGCGCTCGGACTCCTCGAGCTCGCGCACGGCGGCGGCCAGCGCCGGGTGCCCCGACAGGTCGGGGTCGGTCTCGACGTAGGCCATCGCGGCCTCTCGCGCCTCCTCGATCAGGCTGCCGTCCCGGACGACAGAGAGCAGGCGAAGGCTCGATCGCACGCCGGACTGGCTCGCACCCAGCACATCACCTTCGCGCCGCAGCTCGACGTCGAGCCGGGACAGCTCGAAACCATCGATGGTCGAGGCGACGGCGTCGAGCCGCTCTCGTGCCGGTGAGCCGTCCTCGGCGCCGGTGACGAGCAGGCACAGTCCCGCCTCGCTGCCGCGGCCGACCCGCCCGCGCAGCTGGTGCAGCTGGGAGATGCCGAAACGGTCGGCGTCCATGACGACCATCACGGTGGCGTTCGGCACGTCGACACCGACCTCCACGACCGTGGTCGCGACGAGGACGTCGACGTCGCCGGCCGCGAACCGCGACATCGTGGCGTCCTTGTCGTCCGGTGTCATCCGTCCGTGCAGCGTCGCGACGCGCAGTCCGGCCAGCGGACCGGCGACCAGCTCGTCGTGCACGTCGGCCAGCGAACGGGTGTCGGAAGCGGACTCCTCCCCCGTGTTGTCGCCGATCCGTGAGACGACGACGTAGCCCTGGCGCCCTTTCGCCACTTCCTCACGTACGCGTTCCCAGGCCCTGGTCAGCCACGCCGGACGCTCGGCGACCGGCACGACCGTCGTCTGGATCGGTTGGCGCCCCGACGGCAGCTCGGTCAGGGTCGAGACCTCCAGGTCACCGAACACCGTCATGGCGATGGTGCGGGGAATGGGTGTCGCCGTCATGACCAGCACGTGCGGCGTCACGTCGGCTCGGTCGACCAGCGCAGCTCTCTGCTCGACGCCGAACCGGTGCTGCTCGTCGACGACCAGCAGACCCAGCTCGGCGAACTGCACGTGGTCCTGGATCAGCGCGTGCGTGCCGATGACGATGCCGGCCTCTCCGGAGGCCGCGTCGAGCAACGACTCCTTGCGCGCGGCCGCGCTCATCGACCCCGTCAGCAGGCGCACGCGCGTGGCTCCGTCGGCACCGCCGAGCATTCCCCCGGCCGCCAGGTCGCCCAGCATCGCGGTGATGCTGCGGTGGTGCTGCGCGGCGAGCACCTCGGTGGGTGCCAGCAGCGCGCACTGGCCTCCTGAGTCGACGACCTGCAGCATCGCGAGCAGCGCCACGATCGTCTTGCCCGAGCCGACCTCGCCCTGCAGCAGGCGATGCATCGGCCGGGCCTGACCGAGGTCGTGACCGATCTCGTCGACGACGGCGCGTTGGCCGGCCGTCAGGGTGAACGGCAACGACTCCTCGAATCTCGAACGCAGACCACCCTCGACGAAGGGTCTGGCGGTCGCGGTCTGGGCACTCGTGACGTGGCGGCGCCGGGCGAAGACCGTCTGGACGACGAATGCCTCCTCGAACCGGAACCGGTCACGCGCTGCCATCGCCTCGCCGATCGAGTGCGGACGGTGGATCGACTCCAACGCCTGCCTGGCGGGCTGCAACCGCCGTTGCTCCAACAGCTCCGGCGGAACGGGGTCGGGCACCTCGTCGAGCACGTCGAGTGCCTGCCCGACGGCCTTGGACACGTTCCACGAGGTCAGCGCAGCGGTTGCCGGGTAGATCGGGATGACCCCGCGAGCCAGGTCCGAGTCCGCGACGTCCTGGTCCTGGTCCAGCATCTCGAACTGCGGGCTGGCCAGCTGCAGCTGCTGGTTGAACAGGCCGAGCTCGCCGGCGAACAGTCCCTGCCGGCCGACCTTGATCGTCTTGCTCAACCACTTCTGGTTGAAGAACGTCAGGTTCAGCTGCGACGTGCCGTCGGTGACGACGACCTCGGTGCGGCTCTTGCGCGGGTCGCGCTGGAACGGCTTGACCGTGACGCTGACGACCGTGGCAAGCACCGTGACGTACTGACCCGGGCGCAGCGCCGACAGATCCGTCGGTCTGCCGTTCTCGACGTAACGACGCGGGTAGTGCCGCACCAGATCGCCGACCGTGAAGATTCCCAGCTTCGCCAGCTTCTTGTCGTGCGACGCCACGACCGAGCGAACCTTGCTGTCCATTCCGACCCGCACGAGGGCTCCTACTCGACGGCCAGGAACAACGGATAGTTCTCCTGGCCACCTTCGTAGACGATCAGGTCGACATCGGGTCGCGACTGCCTCAGGTACTCCTCGATCTGCTGCTCGACCGCTCGGTCCCCACCTTCGCCCAACACGATCGTCACCATCTCAGCCGCCGGTGACAGGATCCGTTCGAGCACCTCTTCGGTGACGGTGGCCAGATCGGAACCGATGACCGCGAAGTCGCCGGCCACGACACCCAGGACGTCTCCGGCCCGGCACGGACCGACCATCGTCATGCCGGGCTCGGTCGCCACCGTCACCGCGCCGTGCTGGGTGTGCGCGGCGGCGCTCGACATCGTCACCACCACGTCGTCGAACGGCAGGCCCGGGTCGTGCACGGCCAGAGCGGCCAAACCCTGCACCTGCGCGTGCGTCGGGATGACGGCGACCCGAGCGCCGTTGCGCCGGCAGTCCTGGGCCGCGGCCTCGAAGAGTCGGACGAAGCGCTGATTGTTCGGCAGCACGATGATCTCGTCCGCGCCCGTGCCGGCCAGGGCCGACGCCATGCGCTCGACCGTCAGCGGTTCGGCTCGGGTGAACTCCAGCACCTCCGCGCCGGCCTCTCGACACAGGTCGGCCAAGCCGTCGCCGGTCGTCGCGGCGATCACGACCCGACCGCCGCCGACACGTTCGCGCTGCTGACGTGCGATCTGGTCGGCGAAGTGGGTCACCGCGATGCGGTACGGCCGCCCGGCCGCCAAGCCGGCCTCGATCGCGGCGCCGACGTCGTCGACGTGCACGTGGACGTTCCACAACCGATCGCCACCGACCACGACGAGTGAGTCGCCGAGCGGCGCCAGCGCCGAGCGCAGCGCGGGCACGGCGTCGTCGTCGGCCTCGAGCAGGTACATCACCTCGTAGGCCGGCCCACCCTCGACCAGGTCGTCGCCGGCCTGGGCGATTGGCACCGGAACGCGCGCCTGCGTCGGCGCGGGAAGTGCGCCCGTCAAGGCCTGATCCGTGGCGTCGAGGACGACGACCAGGGCGCGACCGCCGGCGTCGACGACGCCCGCGCGGGCCAATCGCTCCAACTGTTGGGGCGTGCGCTCCAGCGCGATCCGTGCGGCGGCTGCTGCCTTGCTGAAGACCGACTTGGGATCGTCCCCCGCGCCCGCCGCCGCGCTCGCACCCTCGGCTGCGGCCCGGGCCACCGACAGGATCGTGCCCTCGACCGGTTCGCCCACGGCCGCCCAAGCCGCGTCGGAGGCCGAAGTGAAGGCCGCTGCGACGTCGGCCGACGCTATCGGCCCGCCGTCGAGCGCCAGGTCGTGGAAGCACGCGCGAACCAGCTGGGACAAGATCACCCCGGAGTTGCCCTTGGCGCCCGTCAACAGCCCGTCGCAGTAGGTGCGCACGAGTGTCGCGAGGTCGACGTCGGCCGACAGTGTCGCCACGGCCTCGGCGCCTGCGGCGAAGGTCAACGACGCGTTCGTGCCGGTGTCGCTGTCGGGAACGGGGAACACGTTGAGTGCGTCGATCTCGTTGCGGGCCCGGGCCAACGACTCGGCACACAATTGCGTCCACGCGCGGAATGCGTCGGCATTGAGCACCAAGGGCATGGTGTGAGGTTACCGGCCCGATTATGACCCACGCCCACTCGTCGGCTATTCTTGAGCGGTTGTCGCATGGCGGACCGGTTGGTGCTCGCGCGATGACAGAATCCATCAAGTCTCTCAGCGTTCAGGAGTGTGCCGTGGCAGCGGTCTGTGACGTGTGCGGCAAGGGACCCGGCTTCGGCCACAACGTCTCCCACTCGCACCGACGCACCAAGCGTCGTTTCGACCCCAACATCCAGCGCGTGCGGGCCGTCGTCGAAGGATCGCCCAAGCGCCTCAACGTCTGCACCTCGTGCCTGAAGGCCGGCAAGGTCACCCGCTGAGTGCGCTCGGCCTCTGAGTGCGCTCGGGCACCTAGCGGAAGTGCTGGTGGCCCGAGGCTCCGTCGTACGCCGTTCCGGCGACCGTGACGCCCTCTCCGGCGTGCACTGACCCGACGGCCGTCCAACCGGTCGGCAGATCGGTGACGGGCGAGAACGTGGCGACCAACGCGTAGTCGTCGCCGCCGGTCAGCACGAACGTCAGCGGATCGGCCCCCAGCGCCTCCGCCACCGTCGCCACGGCCGGGAGGACCTCGAACGCGGTCGGGTCGAGATCGATGCCGACGCCCGACGCGCGTGCGACGTGGCCCACATCGGCCAACAGTCCATCGCTGACGTCGGTCATCGCACTGGCGCCCGCCTCCGCCGCGGCCGGGCCCGCCTCGTACGGCACGGTCGGGACCCGATGGGCGTCGACGGCCACCTTGGGCGAGCGGAACCCGCGACTGAGCGCTGCGAACCCCGCGCCGGCCAGCCCGAGCGTTCCGGCGACTGCGACGACGTCGCCAGCCTTGGCGCCGTCGCGGGTGACCACTCGAGTGGCTTTGCCCAGCGCCGTCACGGCGATCACGACGGACTCGGCCGACGACACGTCGCCGCCCACGATGTGGGCGCCGACCTGCGTCGCCTCGTCCTCCATGCCCTTCGTCAGGTCGATCGCCCACTGGACCGGCAGATCGGCCGGGGCGGCGAAACCGACCGTCAGGGCCGAGGCCCGGCCGCCCATCGCGTTGATGTCGGACAGGTTCGTGGCGGCCGCCTTGCGACCGATCTCGTACGCGCTGGACCAGTCACGCCGGAAGTGCCGGTTCTCGATCAGCAGGTCGGTGGTGACCAAGGTGCCCATCGCGCCGATCGCGACCTGAGCCGCGTCGTCGCCGGGCCCGACCAGGACGGCGGGGCCGGAACCGACGTGATGGGTGATGCGGTCGATCAGCCCGAACTCACCGAGGTCACCGACCGTCTCCACTCCCGCGCCCGTCATGTGCGCCATTGTCGCGCACGGGCCTTCCGCGACGCGGTATCGGCTACCGTGTCCCTCAGGCTCGATGGCGTACCGAGCCGGGGACGAGGAGGAGACGATGTCCGTTCAGGCCTACGTTCTGATCCAGACCGAGGTCGGCAAGGCCGCCGAGGTCGCCGTCGCGATCTCCCGGATCGACGGCGTCACCCAGGCCGAGGACGTCACGGGTCCCTACGACGTGATCGTCCGTGCCGAGGGTCCCAGTGTCGACGAGCTCGGGGCCCTGGTCGTCTCGCAGATCCAGCAGGTTCCGGGGATCGTTCGAACCCTGACCTGCCCCATCGTCCGCATCTGATCGGTGGGTACACGAGTAGGTGCGTCGGCGTTGCTCGCGCTGGCGTTGGCCGCCTGCGGCGGCGGGCTCTACGACTTTCCCACCGAACCCGGCACCGCCCAGGCGTGCCGCACCTTGGTCACTGCAGTACCCGACGTGGTGGCCGACCAGGAGTCGACTCCGGTCGACAGCGAACGCGTCGCCGCGTGGGGCGATCCGCGCATCGTGCTCAAGTGCGGCGTCACGCGCCCTGCCGCGCTCGAGCCCACGTCCAGGTGCGACGAGGTCGAGGGGGTCGGCTGGTTCACCGAGGAGATCGACGAGCGCCACGTGTTCACGACGATCGGCCGAGATCCTGCCGTCCGCGTGGAGGTGCCACCCGACATCGAACCGGCCGCGACGGCCCTGATCGACCTGGCCGCCACGATCGGGGCCCACACCGACCTGATCGCACCCTGTCAGTGAGGCGTGGAGCCGGCGCGGTCTAGCGCAGACCCGGGTCGCGGTGGAGCGCCAGCTGGATCAGTCGATCGACCAGCTCGGCGTAGGCGATGCCGGACTGCTCCCACAGCCGCGGGAACATCGAGAACGGCGTGAACCCCGGCATCGTGTTGATCTCGTTGAGCACCAACCCGTCGCCGGGTGCCGACGAGGTCAAGAAGAAGTCGACTCGCGCCAGACCTTCACACCCCAGTGCCTCGAACGCCTGCACCGCGAGGGTCCGGATCCGCTCGGACAACGTCGCGCTGATGTCGGCCGGGATGACGTTGGTGCTGGTGCCGTCGAGGTACTTGGCCTCGAAGTCGTAGAACTCGTGGGTCGAAGCGGCGTCGACCGTGATCTCGCCGACGACCGACGCGAGCGGACGGCCGTCGGGTTGCTGGATGACGCCGCACTCCAGCTCGCGTTTGTCGCGGGCCGCTGCCTCGACGATGACTTTCGGGTCGAACGTGCGGGCGGTCTCGACGGCGTCGCCGAGCTCGTCCCAGGAGTCGACCCGCACCACACCGGAGCTGGACCCGGCGCGGGACGGCTTGACGAAGACGGGCAGACCCAGTGCTCGGACGCGCGCCTCCACACGTTCGCGGCCGCGCTTCCACTCCCACGGCAGGATCGTGACGTACGGCAGCTGTGGGACCCCACCGGCGGCGAACACCGTCTTCGCGAAGGGCTTGTCCATGCCCACCGAGCTGGCTAGGACCCCGGCGCCCACGTAGCGCACCCCGGCCATCTCCAGCAGGCCTTGGACCGTCCCGTCCTCGCCCCACGGCCCGTGCAGCAGCGGGAACACGGCGTCGAACTCGCCGAGTCGGTCCCAGCTGAAGTCCGGACGTGAACCGTCCACCTCGGGCAGGACGCCGTCGGCCAACCCGGACCAGTCGGCCGGGTCGGCGACCCATCGGCCGTCACGCGTGATGCCGACGGGGACGACGTCGTACCGGTCCCGGTCGATGACCGAGAGCACCTCGCGGGCGGTCAGGCACGACACCGAGTGCTCGCTGGAACGGCCGCCGAACACGACACCGAGGCGGGGCCGTTCGGTAGTCACGGATTGAGATTTCATTGGGGCTCACCCTACCGTCGCGGGCAGAATGTTCTGCATGCCTGGACATGCACGTCAATCTCCCTCGACCGTCGCGGTCACCGCGGGTCGACCGCCTCACGATGCTGGCCAACCTCTCAACAGCCCCATCCTGCCCGCATCCGTCCTGATTCCAGGAGCCGACAGCGAGTACGCGCGATTCGGCAGCCCCGCCTGGACGCCGTTCGAGGAGGCGCTCGGCGCACTCGAGGGCGGCCACTGCGTGGCGTTCTCATCGGGTCAGGCGGCGATCGCTGCCGTGATCGACCTGGTGCCGCGTGACGGCCGCGTGATCGTCCCGCGAGCGGCCTACAGCGGCACGCTGCAGCTGATCCGGGAACGTGCACGCCGGGGATTCTTCACGGTCGACGAGGTTGACGTGGAGAACACGGTCCAGCTCGTCGGCGCGGTGCGCGAGGCCGACGTCGTCTGGATCGAGACGCCCACCAACCCGACGTTGATGACGGCCGACCTCGAGGCCGTCTGCCGCGCCTCCGCGCCGCTCGACACGATCGTCGTGGTGGACAACACCTTCGCTACGCCGCTGCGCCAGCGGCCGTTGGAGCTGGGTGCCGACGTCGTGGTCCACTCGGCCTCGAAGCTCATCTCGGGCCACAGCGACGTGCTGCTCGGCGCTGTCGTGACGCGTGACCTGCCGGCCCGGCGGACCTTCGAGCGGCGCCGCACGCGGCTGGGAGCCACACCGGGGGTGCTCGAGGCGTTCCTGGCGACCCGCGGCCTGCGCACATTGCACGTCCGCCTGGATCGCGCCGAGGCGAACGCCAAGGAGCTGCACCGTCGCCTCGCCTCGGACCATCGGGTGGTCTACGCGCGCTACCCCGGGTTCGGGACCGTGATCTCCTTCGAGGTCGTCGACGGCCACGAGGCGGCCGAGAAGGTCACCGCGAGCAGCGAGCTGGTCATCCACGCGACGAGCCTGGGCGGCGTGGAGTCGACGTGGGAGCGTCGGCGCCGTCACGACGCCGAGCCCGACGCGGTGCCCGACGGACTGATCCGGCTGTCGGTCGGCATCGAGGACGTCGAGGACATCTGGCAGGACGTCCAACAGGCACTGGACGTCCTGGGCCGCTAGACGCCTTCGGCCTTGGCGCGCCGAGAGATCAGCGCGTCGACGAGGTCGCTGGGGGTCATCTGACCGGCGATGAGCGCAGCGACGTGCTCGACGATCGGCATCTCGACACCGTGGGCGGCCGCGAGCTCACTGACCGACTGGCACGACTTGACCCCCTCGGCGACCTGCCGTGTCTGGGCGGCCACGTCGTCGACGGACAGGCCCTGGCCGAGCTTCTCTCCGAAGGTGCGGTTGCGCGACAACGGCGAGGAGCAGGTCGCTACCAGATCACCCATCCCGGCCAGGCCCATGAAGGTGCGCGGGTCGGCTCCCATCGCGATGCCGAGACGAGCGGCCTCGGCCAACCCACGCGTGATGATCGAGGCCTTGGAGTTGTCGCCGAACCCCAGGCCCACGGCGACGCCGACGGCCAGACCGATGACGTTCTTGGTCGTGCCGGCCAGCTCGCACCCGACGACGTCGGTGTTGGTGTACGGCCGGAACGCCTGGGTGTGGCACATCTGCTGGAGCCGCTCGGCGACCTGCACGTCGGCACAGGCCACGACGCTGGCGGCGGGTTCGCGTTGCGCGATCTCGCGGGCCAGGTTCGGCCCGGACACGACGGCGATGCGGTCGGGTCCGGCACCGGTGAGCTCGGCGATCACCTCGCTCATCCGCTTGTGGGTGCCCAGCTCGACGCCCTTCATCAAGCTGACGAGGACCGCGTCGGGCGGGATGCTGTCGGCCCAGGTCTCCAGGTTCGCGCGCAGCTGCTGCGACGGCACTGCCAGCACGACGACCTCGGCACCGCGCAGCGCTTCTGCCGGGTCGTCCGTCGCGGAGATGGAGTGAGGCAGCTCGATGCCCGGCAGGTAGTCGGGGTTCTCGTGCGTCGAGGTGATCGCCTCGCACAGCTGCGGGCGACGACCCCACATCCGTACGGTGTTGTGCGCGTCGGCCAGGACCAGGGCGAACGCGGTGCCCCACGACCCGGCGCCCATCACGGCGATCTGTGCCATCAGGAATCGGACTCCTTCAGATTCGTGCGGGACCGGCCCAGCGTGTGGACGTCGATGCGCGGCGTCGTGGGCCGCTCCCCCCGCACCTGGACCATCATCTCGGTGATGGTGTCCATCAGTCGATCGGAGGCCTCGTGCAGGATCTCCTCGGTGATCTCGCGGCCTTGGTACGGCGACAGGTCGATCGGCGGTCCGACGTGGAAGTGCGTCGTCTTGCGCGGGAAGAACTTGGGCACCTTGGTGTAGGGCCACAAGATCTCCTGCGGTCCCCACTGCATCATGGGGACCAGCGGCTTGCCGGTCATCAGCGCCAGGCGGACGGCGCCGGTTCGC
>DATMSF010000092.1:0-1517 GCA_035565535.1 Aeromicrobium sp. | reverse complement strand
GTGCTCGAAGGACCCGACGTCTCAGGACAGCCCGACCCGGTGGCATTCGCCGGCCCGGGCACGGTCGTCGAGGACGTCGTCGTCGAGGACACCGGCCGCCAGGACGCAGCGTCGGCCGGCGGAGAAGAGCCGAGCGGGGGGACCGAAGCCATCTACGTGTGGATCGACGACGACGGCGTGGAGCACGAATTGACCGAGGCCGAGCTGGCCGAGCTGGGCGATGACTTCGAGATCGTCGACGACCCGGAGGACGACCGATGATGAGACGCTCGGGCGCTGCCGTCCTGGCGACGTCGCTGATCGTGGGTCTGACCGGATGCTCGGTCCCGCACCCGCGTGGAGATCAGACGATCGACAAGGTCGCCGCGACCCGGGACCAGGTCGCTCGGCTGTACGAGGACTACCGCGAGATCCGTAACGCCGCCACGGAGCTGCTCGATCCCAAGCCGTTGTCGACGGTCGAGACGGGCCCGGTCCTGGCGATCGACACCGGCTCGTTCGCCGTCGCCGCGAAGCTGAACCGGCAGGGCGAGGTCGAGACCGGGCCGATCGACGTGGCGCGAGTCGAGACCCCGCGATTCGGCAAGTACCCCCTGTGGTTCTTCGCCGTCGTGCGCGACGCCGAGCGCGGCGTGCAGAAGCTCCAGGTCTTCGAGCGTTCGACGGCCGTCGACCCGTGGTTGCTGACGGCAAGTCCCGAAGCGCTCGCCTCGACCAAGATTCCCGGTCTGCGGCGCGATGGAACGGGTCATGCCGTCACCGTCGAGCCCGACGACGCACGAGGAATGGCGATGTCGGCCCAGCAGGCAGCGGAGGCCTACGCCCGAGTGCTGACCGACCCGGACACGGCCGCCGGCGCCGGCATCGTCGAGGACGCGTTCATCCGGCAGATGCGAGACATCGCCGAGACCAACGCTTCGCTCGACTCGGTGACGTTCAGCCAGACCTGGGCTGCCGAGCCCGTCCGGTACGTGCTGCGGGCCTCCGACGGCGGGTCGCTGGCGTTCGTCACGCTGCTGCGCAAGGACCAGTACATCGTCCCGGTCGACCGCAAGATCACCTGGCCGGCGGGGTCCCCGCAGCAGGCGTTGCTCGAGGACGGGATCCAGGGCTCCAGCGGCAACCTGAACTACTACCACCAGATCGTGATCCACCTGCCGGGCGGCACCGCGAAGCCACGCGTCATCGCCCAGTACGGCGGCGTGGTCCAGGGCGAGGTCGGTCTGGACCAGGCCGTCGACGACGCCACCATCTTGGGCACCGAGTCCGGCGACGCGACGGCCGCCGAGTAGCCCGGTCGCTCATTCCTGGTGGTGGGGCGCCTCGCGGTACGGCGGGACCGGCCCGCTCGCGACGGCGTCGAGCAGCTCGATCGTGGCGGCGGTGGCGCGTTCGCGGACCATCGCCGCGTCACACCAGTGGACCGCGCGGATCTCGGTGGTCTGCAGCGTCATCGCCTCGATGAGCTCCGCGTCGACCACACCCAGGTCGAACACGAACAGACACGCGTCGTCCCA
>DATMSF010000091.1:0-2677 GCA_035565535.1 Aeromicrobium sp. | reverse complement strand
CGCGAGCACTCGACGTCCTGTCCGTGGTGGGAGCCGCCTTCTTGCTGGTCTACGCCGCGATCGCGGCCCGACGGGCCGTCCATCCCGATGTGTTGCGGGCCGACACCCGCGGGACGTCGGTTCCCGCGCGCCGGGCGGTCTCGACCGCGTTGGCCCTGACCTGGCTCAATCCGCACGTCTACCTCGACACGGTGCTGCTGCTCGGCTCGGTCGCGCGGTCCCACGGCGACGACCGGTGGTGGTTCGCCGCGGGCGCCTGCTTGGGAAGCATCGCCTGGTTCGCCACCCTGGGATTCGGTGCCCGTGTCCTGCGACCGTTGTTCGAGCGCCCGACGGCTTGGCGGGTGCTCGACGCGCTGATCGCCGTGCTGATGATCGTGATCGCGGTACAGCTGATACGACGAGTCGCGGCATGATCGCCCGGCTGCTCCTGGTCGCTGTCGGCGGAACGATCGGCACCCTGGGTCGGTTCGGCGTCGCCGAGGCCATGGGGCCCGCCCACTCCTGGCCGTGGCCGACGTTCGCCGTCAACATCATCGGTTCGCTCCTGTTGGGCGTGCTCGCGGCACGTGTCGTCGACCCGGCGGACCCGCGGCGACTGATGCTCGGAACAGGAGTGCTCGGCGGCTTCACGACCTACAGCGCCTTCGCGGTCGAGACCGAGGCGCTGCTGCGTGACTCGCAGGTCACCACGGCGCTGCTGTACTCGACGTCATCGGTGATCGTCGGGCTGGTCGCGGCCGCGGTGGGCCTGGTAATCGCGAGGCGGCCGGCGTGATCGTGCTGCTGATGGCCCTGGCCGGTGGACTCGGCGCCGCGACCCGGTCACTCGTGGACGTCGTCGTCGGTTCGGTGACGCCGTCCCGACTGCCGTGGGCGACGTTCGCGATCAACGTCACCGGGTCGTTCACCCTCGGCCTGTTGGTCGGCGCGACCACGGATGCCGACTTGCTCCAGGTCGTCGGCACCGGTTTCCTCGGTGGTTACACGACGTTCAGCTCGGTATCGCTGGAGGCCGCGAGAGCGGCGCTGGAGCACCGTCGACTCGACGCCGCCGGGATCGCGGTGGTGACGGTCGTGGCGTGTGTCGCGGCAGCAGCCGCGGGCGTCAGCGTGACCTGACGCTCAGCAGCTGCGCTACTTCTTGGCCGCGTCGATCGCTGCCTGCAGGCCGGCCGGCGTCGTCGACTCGACGTCCTTGCCGTCGATGACGACCCACGGCGTGCCGGAGAAGCCGGCGTCGATCGCGGCCTCGTAGGCGTCCTCGATCCACGGACCGAACCGCTTCTGCGTGATGCACAGGTCGTCGCCGGTGTATCCGGCTTCCTTGGCCCGCTTGATCAGCTCGGCGTCGCTGGGGCCCGCGGTGCCTTCGGGCGGCTGGTTCGCGTAGAGCAGGTCGTGCATCTTCTTGTACCCCTCGATGCCGTCGGAGTCCAGGACGCACAAGGCGGCGTTGAGCGCACGGCTGGAGTACTCGTTGGCGCTGGCACGGTCCAGGAACGAGATCGGGCGGTACTCGATCGTGATCTCGCCCTTCTTGACCAAGTCCTCGAGGAACGGACCACTCTGTGCCTCGAACGACTGACACGCAGGGCACTGGAAGTCCTCGTGCAGGATCACGTTGACGGGGTTCTCGCCGGGCTCGCCACCGGCGTCCTCGGCGGTGTACGTGAAGCCGTAGCTGTCGTTGACCCCTGCCGGCGCGACCAGATCGGTGTTCGTCTTGTGGTCGTCCGAGACACTCTTGATCGCGAATCCGGCGATGCCGACCAGGACCAGGACGACCGCCACGATTCCCACGGTGATCATGTTGCGCTGGCGGCGCTCGGCCTTCTCCCGTTCCTTGCGCATCTGCTCGGCGCGGGCGGCTCGCTGCTGGCGGTCGTTGGCCACGGGTGATCTCTCCTCGATCAGGGGGACGTCCAGGATCTCAACGCGCGAGCGCTGCGGAAGGTTCCGCGCGACGATCCAGACTGAAACCCTACCGGCGCCGGTACCGTCAGCTGCCTGCCGGTGGGTACTAAGGTTCGACGCGTGACTGACACGCTGGTGTGGATCGATTGCGAGATGACCGGACTGTCACTGGAGCACGACGCCTTGATCGAGGTCGCGGCCCTGGTGACCGACTACGAGCTGAACGTCCTCGGCGACGGCGTGGACCTGGTGATCAAGCCGCCGCAGGCCGCGCTGGACCAGATGAACGACTTCGTCACCACGATGCACACGACGTCGGGGCTGATCACCGAGCTCGCCGACGGCTTGACGCTGCGCGAGGCCGAGGAGCAGGTGCTCGACTACGTCCGCACCTACGCGAAGGAGCCCCGCAAGGCGCTGATGGCCGGCAACACGATCGGCACGGACCGGATGTTCCTGATGCGTGACATGCCCGAGCTGGAGGGCTGGCTGCACTATCGCGTGATCGACGTGTCGTCGATCAAGGAGCTGGCCCGTCACTGGTTCCCACGGGCGTACTTCGCGGCGCCGGAGAAGGCCGGCAACCATCGCGCGCTGGCCGACATCTCCGAGAGCATCGAGGAGCTGCGCTACTACCGACGTGCCGTGTTCCGCGACGAACCGGGCCTGGATTCAGACACTGCGCGCGCGATCGCAGCCGAGGTCCGCGGTTCGTTGACGGGGCAGGTCTGAGCTCGCGGGAGTCTGAGATACACTTCTC
>DATMSF010000090.1:0-2455 GCA_035565535.1 Aeromicrobium sp. | reverse complement strand
CTTCCATGCGCTGGTCGAAGCCCATTACGGACAACAGGCCCTGCTCGACCCCACCGACCTGCCCGGCCAGGGCCACCTGGGCATCGATTCCGATCCGGAGCTGGACGAGTTGTTCGAGGCGTTCGTCCGCAGCGAGTACGGCAACCGCACCCCCGTCGCGATCGAGGCGCCGTTCGCGCTGCGGCTGGCCGGTCGGCAGATCATCGGTCGCATCGACGCGGTGTTCGACGACGGGGCAGGTGGGTTCGAGGTCGTGGACTGGAAGACCAACGCCGAGCGGTCGGCCGACCCGCTGCAGCTGGCGATCTACCGGTTGGCCTGGGCCGAGCAACGCGGTCTCGATCCCGCCGCGGTCACCGGCGCGTTCGTGTACGTGCGACTCGGCGACACGGTCCGGTTCGACGATCTGCCCGGACGAGCCGAGCTCGAGACGCTGCTCAGCAGGTGACGGCTCGCGGCGGCGGGCCGGCGGACTACCGTGTCGCTGTGGACTTCGCCTTCGACCGATCGACTCATGACCGTGCTGCTCATCTGCGCAAGGACGACGCCTGGCGCGACGCCGACGGCGAGCTGAAGGTCCTGGTGCTCAGTGGTGAGCACGTCGCAACCGTCGACGGGGGCACGATTCGCTGGGTCGTCGGTGACCAGGTGCCGGACGGCGAGTGGGCGTTCCTGGGGTATCGCGACGGGGTCCGTTACGCGGCCGTGATGGTCGATCGCGTGCCTACGGACCTGCAGCCGCAGAGCCTGCGGATGATCGGGCCCACCCTGGACCCGGACGAGGCGTCGGCCGCGGTGCATGCGGTGGGACTGGCGCGCTGGCACCAGAACCATCGGTTCTGCGCGAAGTGCGGCCGGCCCACGCAGGTGGCCGCGGCCGGGCACGAACGGGTATGCGCGACGTGCGGTGCGCACCACTTCCCGAGGACGGACCCGGCGGTCATCATGCTGATCACCGACGAGCAGGATCGGGCACTGCTCGGCCGTCAGGCCGCCTGGCCCGAGGGCCGCTTCTCGACGCTGGCCGGATTCGTCGAACCGGGTGAGTCGCTCGACGACGCGGTGCGGCGCGAGGTGCTCGAGGAGGTCGCGATCGAGGTCGGCGAGGTGACCTACGCCGGCAGTCAACCCTGGCCGTTCCCGTCGAGCCTGATGCTCGGGTTCTTCGGCCGCGCGACCACCGACGACATCCGGGTCGATGCCGACGAGATCGTCGAGGCGCGCTGGTTCACCCGGGACGAGGTGACCGAGCTGACGACCTCGAGGGAGCTGCTGCTGCCGCCGAACGTGTCGATCTCACGCGCGCTGATCCAGGCGTGGCACCAGGGGCCACTGACCAGCTCGTGGTGACGGGCGGGGCCTCGCCTGCGTGTCGTCGCCGCCGAGGTCAGTCGGCCAGCTGGGTGGCTCCCAGCAGCAGGGACTGCCGCTTCTGGTGGACCGTGAGGTAGCGTAGCCCGTCGGGGCCACCCTCGAACGCGCGCTGGGAGCGTCGCGGCAGCCAGATCAGCTGGCCCGGGGTCAGGTCGATGCGTCCGGTCTCCGTGGTGAGCACACCGGAGCCGGCCAGCACGTGCAGCATGACGTCCAGGTCGGGGCCGACGTGGGAGTCGATGGTGCGTCCAGGTGCCACCGCGATGACGTTCGCGTCGAGGTCGCGTGGGCTCATCGTCAGCTTCCAGACCGCGCCGAGGGCATCGGCCTCGGCCGGGAGCTCGGTCGTGTCGAGCAGCACGCGCGGCAGGGCCGTCGAGGCCGTCTTGGTGATCTTGATGCGCCAGTCGCGCATCTGGGTGTTGAGGTACTCCCAGTCGTAACCGCCGGGGAAGTCCCGCTCGAACTCATCGCGCAAGTGCTTCGGGTCGTGGTCGTTGACGAGCACGAATGCTTCACCGACGGACAGATCGCCGAAGGTCGTGAAGATCGTGGGGTGCTTGTCGGGTTTGCGCATACCGCGGACGTCGAGCTCGCGCAGGTCGGAATTCACCAGTGTCGCCCTTCCGAATTAATACAATGAAATGTTGTGTAAACTGTAGGACATGACATACGTGATCGCTCAACCGTGTGTCGATGTGATGGATCGGGCTTGCGTCGACGAGTGCCCCGTGGACTGCATCTACGAGGGCGGCCGCTCGCTGTACATCCACCCCGACGAGTGCGTCGACTGCGGCGCCTGCGAACCGGTGTGCCCGGTCGAGGCGATCTTCTACGAGGACGACGTCCCGGCGGCCTGGGAGCCGTTCCTGGGTGACAACGCGGCGTTCTTCTCCCAGGCACTACCCGGCCGCGACGCACCGCTCGGTTCCCCCGGAGGGGCGAGCCGGCTGGGGCCGCTGGGAGTCGACACCCCCCTGGTGGCGGGACTTCCGATCCAGGACGTGCTGGAATCGACCTCATGAGTGGGGAGTCGGCGAGCCGGACGGCGGTGCTCGACGCGCTGCGTGCGCGCGACACC
>DATMSF010000089.1:0-2501 GCA_035565535.1 Aeromicrobium sp. | reverse complement strand
CAGGCCGCTGCCGAGCGACTGGGACACGGTTGTTGGGCCGTTGCCCAGGACGTCGCCGACCTCGACGGACACCGAGCGGTGGCCGACGAGGCTGCGACTCGAGGACGACTGACCGTCTGGGTCAACAACGCGGGCGTCCTGTTCGCGGGCGACGCCTGGACGCACACCGACGCGCAGGTCGAGACGATCCTCGACGTCAACATCAGGGGCGTCATCGGTGGCTGCCGTGCCGCGATCGACGCGATGGAGGACGGCGGCCGCATCTTGAACATCGCCTCGATATCGGCGCTCACTCCGGTGCCGGGTCTGGCGCTGTACGCCGCCACGAAAGCCGCAGTCCTGTCGTTCACGACCTCGCTCCAAGGCGACCTCGACCATGCCGGGCTGGAGATTCGCGTCCGCGCCCTGTGCCCAGACGTCGTCGGAACGGCCATGGTCGACGACGTGGCCCACGACTCCGGGGCCGCGATGCTGTTCTCGGGCCCTGCACCGATCGGTACGGCCGAAGTGGCCAGGGCCGGCCTCGACCTGTTGGACAGCCACCAGGTCTTCCGGGTGATCCCCCGGTGGCGGGGACCCGTCGCTCGCAGTGCTGCTCTCGCGCCGGCTCTCGGGCTCAAGGCGCTGGCGGCCATGCGGACCATCGGCGACCGTCGGCAGCGCCGGAATCGATCACGCTGACGTCATACCGATGCGAGCAGCTCTCGCAGCTCGGCGTAGTGCCGTTCGGCCGCCCCCTCGTCGAACATCGAGGTGTCGGCCATGGTGTAACCGTGCGGCGCACCGCGGTACACCGACGTGCGGTGCTCGACACCACAGTCACGAAGCACCTGATCGAATGCAGCGATCTGTTCGGGAGTGTTCGAGTGATCGTTGTCCGCATGTCCGGCGAGCACCCGAGCACGAACGCGGGGGACGTCCAGGTGCGGACTCTGCGGATCGTCGGTGACGATGCCTCCTGTGTGGAACATCCCCACGGCGGCGATCCGGTCGGGGAAGTCCGCCGCCGCGCGCAGCGCCACCCGGCCGCCGAAGCAGTACCCGGTGACCGTCACGGGTGAGCCGTCGGCATGGTCGGCGAGGGTGTCCAGCCACACCCGGGTGTCGGTCCTGATCAGGTCCGGTGTCAGCGACCGGACCCGATCCATCACGCCGGAAGCGAAGAATCGTTCGCGTTCCTGCGGATCACGTAGGTCGCCACGGGGCGCGAGGTCTGCAGCGGAGCCGTCGCGCCAGAACAGGTTCGGCGCCAGCACCGTGTACCCCCAGGAGGCGATGCGCTCGGCCATCGCCTCGATCTGCGGACGCAAGCCGATGGCGTCCATGAACAACAGCACACCTGGCCGCCCACTGCCGGCCAGCGACGCCTCGGCAGCTCCTGCAGGCATGTCGATCGTCAGCTCCATGTCGTTAGGCTGACATACATGGCCGTCAAGCGTTCGGGCGAGCAGTTCGCCCACCTGCCCTCCGGCATCGACATCTGCTACGAGTCGTTCGGGCGCGCCGACGATCCCGTCGTCTTGTTGATCATGGGCCTCGGCGGTCCGATGGGCTGGTGGAGCAACGAGTTCTGCGACCAGCTGGCCGAGCGCGGATACCGCGTCATCCGGTACGACAACCGCGACACCGGGCGGTCGACGAAGCTGCACCAGCATCGCGTAGTCAAGACGACGATCCTGCGAGCGGCTCTCGGGCTGGCGACGGACGCACCGTACGGACTGGACGACCTGGCCGCCGACGCGATCGGTCTGCTGGACGCACTCGGCGTCGACCGAGCCCACGTCGCCGGGGTGTCGATGGGGGGCATGATCGGCCAGATCCTCGCGATCGGCCACCCCGAGCGCGTGCTGTCGCTGACCTCGATCATGTCGACGACGGGACGACGCACCGTCGGGTGGCAGCACCCGAAGGTCCTGCCGGCGATGCTGACGTCGGCCGGGCGAACCCGGGAGTCCTACGTCGAGCGTGCCCTGAAGTCGAGCCGCATCATCGGCTCGCCGGGATATCCGGCCGACCACGACCGCGCCGTGGCTCGCGCCGTCGAGACGTACGATCGCGGCTGGACTGCCAGTGGCGTCGCCCGTCACATGCTCGCCGTGCTCACCGCCCGCGACCGCACCAAGGAGCTGGCATCGGTCACCGTGCCGGCCACGGTCGTCCACGGGATGGCCGACCCCCTGGTGCACCGGTCCGGCGGCCGCGCGACGCATCAGGCGATCGCCGGCTCCGAGCTGATCGAGATCCCTGGACTGGGTCACGACCTGCCGGTCGAGCTCTACCCCACGTTCATCGACGCGATCGTCAAGACCGCCGAGCGCGCATGAGGCACAACCCGCGTCACTTCAGCGACGACCCCGACCTGGTCAGGCGCCTGGTGCGCGAACACCCTTGGGCGACCATCGTGTCCAGCAATCACGGCGACTTGGTAGCCTCGCACTACCCAGTGATGCTGGACCCGCACCATGAGCTCGCGCTCCTCACGCACCTGGGCCGTCCGGACG
>DATMSF010000088.1:0-4996 GCA_035565535.1 Aeromicrobium sp. | reverse complement strand
CCTGGTCACCGAACGGGTCACCGTCCGGCAGGGCGCCTGCCGCGAAGCGGCCACCCGGCCACGTCACCGTCACCGGCAGATCGCGCAGAGCACCCTCGAACTCAGCCACGGCCTCGGCGAACGTCTCGCCCGGCTTGATCCCGTAGCGGCCCTCCGCGACCGCGAGGTCGGGAACCGTGCTGGCCCACTCACCGGCCTGCACGATGCCGATCGAGATCGGCCACGGCCGTTCGCCGAACGGGGCGGGCGGATCGGTGTTGCGGCGAGCGTCCAGCGCCCGCAGCACTGCAGCGACCTCGGTGAGCTCGTCGAACGCGTTGATGCCGTGGCCGGCCATGGATCCGTGCGTCGAGCGGCCGTGCACCTCGAGGCGGAAGGTCAACGAACCGGCGTTCGCCGCGACGACGGAGCCCGCCGTGGGCTCGGCGATCAGGCACGCCGTGCCGGTGTGACCGCGACGCAGCGTCGCGAACGTGCCGAGACCGCCGTCCTCCTCACCGATCACGGTGTGCACCGCGAACGGCCGGGTCAGCCGATCTCCGACGGCGCGGACGGCGGCCAGGATCGCGGCGACGCCGCCCTTCATGTCGCACACGCCGCGGCCGTACCAGTGACCGTCTTCCTCGTGCAGGAACCACGGATCATGGCCGCTCCACCGGTCGGGATCGCCGGGCGGGACGACGTCGACGTGACCGTTGAGGATCAGCTCGGGCGTGCCGTCGCCGAACGTTCCCACGCAGCCCCACGCCTCGGCGCGCTCGACCTCCTCGCCGGGGTGGTCCGGATCGGCGCGCAGCGCGTCCAGGTCCAGTGGCCACAGGTCGACGTCGAGTCCCAGACCCTGGAGCGTGGCAGCACACCAGCGCTGCACCGACGCCTCAGCCTCGCTGCCACCCACGCTGGGATAAGAGACCAGCTGCGCCAGGTCGCGGCGGATCAGATCAATGTCGACCTCTACGGATTCGTCCACTGCGCCAGTGTGGCAGCGCTGTGGTGGTAGTCGATCCGTCCTTCGGCGATGCCGATCACCAGATCGTATGCGTCGTCGTGAGGTGCGCGGAGGCTGATGCCGTTCATCAGGTAAAACGTCTTCATCGCGATCCAGCCGAGTCGTTTGTTGCCGTCGACCAAAGGATGGTTCCGAACAATCGACTCGAGCAGAACCGCCGCTTTCTCGTCGATGGTGGGATAGGCATCGTCGCCGAACAAAGACGTCTGCGGCCGCATGGCGGCCGACTCAAGCAGGCCCAGATCGCGTGCAGCCTGCAAGCCTGCTGTGTCGACAATGAGGAGGAGGGTCTCGAGGCTGTGGTAGCGAACGCTCATTGTGCGAGGTGATCGAGCAGCGGACCGTCCTCGGCGACGACTTGGTGGACAAGTCGCTGAATCTCGGTCTGACTGTCGATCCGGGCCGCCTTTTCACGGATCGCCCGTGTGGCGGCTTCCTGCTTACTCACACCCTCGGCATGTGCGAGCGCGGTCAGGGCAGCGTCGTCACTCTCGCTGAGTCGCAGTGTCATGGCCATACTCCTATGGTATCTGGTTGGTATCAGTGCGCAATGACGTTACGCTCGCCCTATGACAACGGTCCCGAACAGTTGGTGGCGCCATCGTTAGGTGGCCTGTTGTCCTTGTATGCCCAGACCGCCTCATGGCCAGTCTGGGCATTGCTGTCTCGGTCGGTCATGAGGACCCCGAACGAAAGATCCGCAGATGACTGACCTCGACGCCCTGCTCGCCCAGCCGGCGTTCGCTCTGATCCGAGTCCGTGACGCCGACACCGTCACCTTGATCGGTGGCCCGCGCACCGACGTCGATCGGCTGGCCGACGTGCCGTTGGAGACAGGTGTCGAGGAGCGCTGGGACAGCCTGGTGCTGGTGCCGTTCGCCCAGGTGCGTGAGCGCGGGTTCGCAGCGCACGACGACGGCACGCCGCTGTCGGTGATCCGCGCCGACGTCTCGACGCAGATCCCGTTGGACGAGGTGTTGTCGCAGCTGCCGGACGTCGACATCGACTTCGTCGACCGCGGAGGCTTCGAGACCAGCGACGACGAGTACGCCGACATCGCGCGTCGGATCATCGCCGAGGAGGTCGGCCAGGGCGAGGGCGCGAACCTGGTCATCGGGCGCCACTACCGGGCCCAGGTCGCCGACTGGAACCACGACCGTGCGCTGACGGTGTTTCGTCGGCTGCTCGAACGCGAGCGCGGTGCGTTCTGGACGTTCTGCATCTTCACCGGCGACCGCTACCTGATCGGCGCGAGTCCCGAACGTCACGTGTCCGTCGAGGGCGGACAGGTCCGGATGAACCCCATCAGTGGGACGTTCCGGGTCCGCGGGCTGCAGACGCACGCGGACCGCAAGCGCGAGCTGCTGAAGTTCCTGGCCGACGAGAAGGAGATCTACGAGCTCTTCATGGTCGTGGACGAAGAGCTGAAGATGATGTGCGACATCTGCCACGAGGGCGGCATGGTCCTGGGTCCGTACCTCAAGCCGATGACGCACCTGATCCACACCGAGTACCTGCTGGCCGGACGCACGCACCGCGATCTGCGGGACGTGCTGCGCGACTCGATGTTCGCCGCGACCGTCACCGGCAGCCCCGTCGAGAACGCGTGCCGTCTGATCAAGCGGTACGAGCCGGAGGGCCGCGGCTACTACGCCTCGGTCGCTGCGCTGATCGGGCGCGACGCCGACGGGGCACCGCGCGCCGACGCGCCGATCCTGATCCGCACCGCCGACGTCGACCTGCACGGTCGCCTGAAGGTCACCGCGGGGGCCACCCTCGTGCGCGACTCCGATCCCGTCTCCGAGACCCAGGAGACGTGGGCCAAGGCGGCCGGGATCCTGTCCGCCTTCGGCCTGGTCGAGCCCGCTGAGGTGCCCGCGGAGGGCTTCGACGCCGTGACCCGTGAGGACGAGGTCCTGATCGCGCTGGCCGAACGGAACCAGCGCCTGAGCCAGTTCTGGTTGTCCGACCAGTCCGGTGCCGCGCCCGTCGAGTCGCTCGTGGGCAAGCGGGTCGTGGTGCTGGACGGCGAGGACGACTTCGTCAACATGCTGTCGCACGTGTTCGGCGTGATGGGCATGTCCACCGACGTCGTCCGTCACGACCGGTACACCGCGGGCGCGTTCGACGGCTACGACCTGGTCGTCGTCGGTCCCGGCCCAGGCGATCCCCGCGACGGCACGGACCCCAAGATCGCCGTGCTGCGCGACGCCGTCGGGCAGCTGCTGGCCGACGAGCAACCGTTCCTCGCGGTGTGCCTGGGCCATCAGACGCTGTGCCACGAGCTGGGCCTGGACCTGACGTTCAAGGACATCGTGTTCCAAGGCACCCAGAGCCGGTTGCCGGTGTTGGATCGCGACGAGACCGTCGGGTTCTACAACACGTTCGTCGCTCGCGTGCCCGACGGCGGGCTCCCGCAGGGGGTCACGGTGCAGACCGACCCCGCCACCGGTGACGTCCACCTGATCGCGGGACCACGGTTCCGCGGCATCCAGTTCCATGCCGAATCGATCCTGACGCAGAACGGATTCTCCATCCTGCGTGACCTGGTGACAGACTTGCTGGTGTGAGCACCGCCGAGAACGACCTGACCTTTGCCGATCTCGGATTGGGAAAGCCCCTCCTGAAGGCCTTGTCCGACGTCGGCTACGAGACGCCGTCGCCGATCCAGGCCGAGACGATCCCGCTGCTGCTGGCCGGGAACGACGTGGTCGGACTGGCGCAGACCGGTACCGGCAAGACCGCCGCGTTCGCGCTGCCGATCCTGGACTCGCTCGACACCCGGGCGGGCGCTCCGCAGGCCCTGGTGCTGGCGCCGACCCGCGAGCTGGCCCTGCAGGTGTGCGAGGCGTTCGAGCGGTACGCCGCCCACCTGAAGGGCGTGCACGTGCTGCCCGTCTACGGCGGCCAGGGTTACGGCGTTCAGCTGAGCGCGTTGAGGCGCGGCGTGCACGTCGTCGTGGGCACGCCCGGGCGCATCATCGACCACATCGAGAAGGGCACGCTCGACCTGTCGCAGCTGAGCCACCTGGTGCTCGACGAAGCCGACGAGATGCTCAAGATGGGCTTCGCCGAGGACGTCGAGACCATCTTGGCGACGACGCCGGCCGACAAGCAGGTCGCGCTGTTCTCCGCGACGATGCCCGCGCAGATCCGCCGCCTGGCCAAGAAGTACCTGAACGAGCCGGTCGAGGTCACGGTCAAGGCCAGGACCGCGACCGCCACCAACATCACGCAGCGCTACCTGGTGGTGTCCTACCAGCAGAAGCTCGACGCGTTGACGCGCATCCTCGAGGTCGAGAACTTCGAGGCGATGATCATCTTCGTGCGCACCAAGCACGAGACCGAGACGCTCAGCGAGCGCCTGCGTGCCCGCGGGTTCTCCGCCCAGGCCATCAACGGCGACATCGTCCAGGCGCAACGTGAGCGCACCGTGAACCAGCTCAAGGCCGGCAAGCTCGACATCCTGGTCGCCACCGACGTCGCGGCCCGTGGCCTGGACGTCGAGCGCATCAGTCACGTCGTGAACTTCGACATCCCCACAGACACCGAGTCCTACGTCCACCGCATCGGCCGCACGGGTCGTGCCGGTCGGCACGGTGACGCGATCTCGTTCGTCACGCCGCGTGAGCGCTACCTGCTGAACCACATCGAGACGGCGACGCGGCAGCCGTTGACCCAGATGAGCCTGCCGACGGTCGACGAGGTCAACACCACCCGTCTGGCCCGCTTCGACGACCGCATCACCGAGGCGTTGGAGTCACCGCAGGTCGACTTCTTCCGCGACGTCGTGTCGCACTACCTGCGTGAGCACGACGTGCCGGAGGTCGACGTCGCCGCCGCGTTGGCGATCGCGTTGCAGGGCGACTCACCGCTGCTGCTCGACACCGAGATCGAGCCACCGGTTGAGCGCCCGAAGCGCGAACGGGCACCGCGCCGGGAGCGCGACGACCTGGTCACGTACCGCATCGCGGTGGGCAAGCGGCA
>DATMSF010000087.1:0-2924 GCA_035565535.1 Aeromicrobium sp. | reverse complement strand
ACCGCTGGATGGCGCGCAGGCCGCGGATGAAGGTCTCCGACGTCAGGTCCTCGGCCAGCTGCTGTGAGCCGGTGCGGTAGTACACGAACCGGAAGATGCCCGTGACGTAGTGGTCGTACAGCTGGCCGTAGGCCTCGGCATCGCCGCCGCGGGCCAGGTCGACCAGCGCCCGCAGACGCATGGCTTCGGGATCGCCGTCGCGGTGACCGTCGGGAGTGCTCGGTGGTGAGGACTGCACCGACGACGTGACGCTGCTCAGCGCGACGGAAAGTCGGCGGTCGTCGGCGTGCGCCCACGACAGTGCGAGGGCGTCGAGCAGCGTCGGCGCGGCCACCAAGGCCGGACGCAACGCGCACACCTTCACGAACCCTCCCTCGTCCGGTCTGCAACTTACCCCCCAGTAGCCGAACCTGACACGGTGATTCTAGGTGGTTTTTGTCTCCCTGTCAGCAAGCGTGGTCCGCCGTCTCGCCAAGTGGGGCCTCACCAGCGCCGACGACCGCGCGCCATCCGCCATGCGAGGCCCGCCGCGGCGCCTGCCAGTGCGGCCTTCCCGCCGAGGACGGCAGCCTTCCGGCCGGTCCGGTAGTCACGAATGCGCCAGCCGTTCGCCTTGGCGTGGGCTCGTAGCGCGCTGTCGGGGTTGATCGCGCACGGATGGCCGACCAGCGACAACATGGGCAGATCGTTGCTGGAGTCGGAGTAGGCGTAGCAGTCGTCGAGCACCAGCCCTTCGCGTCGCGCGATGGCACGGACGGCGACGGCCTTGCCCTCACCGTGCAGCATCTCGCCGACCAGCTGACCGGTGTAGACGCCGTCGACGTGTTCGGCGACGGTGCCCAACGCACCCGTGAGTCCCAGTCGCCGTGCGATGACCTCGGCGATCTCGACGGGCGCCGCCGTCACGAGCCACACCCGCTGGCCACGGTCGAGGTGCCACTGCGCGATGGCACGCGTTCCGGGCCAGATCTTGTGAGCCATGTGCTCGTCGAAGATCTCCTCGCCGACCGATCGCAGCTCGTCGACGGTGTGGCCGGCGATGAACGCCAGCGCCGACGCGCGCGCCTTCTCGATGTGCTCGGGGTCCTCGACGCCGGCGATCCGGAAGTACGCCTGCTGCCAGGCCGCTTTCGCGATGTCGCGCGTCGTGAAGAACTTCCGGCGATGCAAGCCGCGGGCCAGATGGAAGATCGAGGCGCCCTGCATGACGGTGTTGTCCACGTCGAAGAACGCCGCGGCGGTGGGGTCGACGCCGGGGTCGAATGCGCTCTCGACCTCCGCAGCGGCGGCGGAGGCCTGGCCCGACAGCACCGAGCGCGACCGCAGATTGCGCACCGGTGTCGCTCGTCCGTCCGAAGCCATGCGTCGACACTACTGCCCGTCGGTACTGTTCGGCGGCGCTCCACGTGGTTGACTCGTGATGTGAGCGTCAACGTCAGTGACCTGGTGCGACAGGCCGTCGAGCGCGATCCGGACGGGGTCGCGCTGGTCGAGCACCGCCCGGAGCGTCGACAGATCACGTGGCGTCAGCTCGACGACGCGGTCGACCGGGTGGCTCGAGCGCTGTCGGGGCGCGACCTGGTCGCGGGTCAGCGCGTGGCGATCGTGATGGCGAACCGGATCGACCTGCCGATCGCCTACTTCGGTGTCCTGCGCGGCGGCATGATCGCCGTCCCGATCAATCCGCGGTCGACGAGCGACGAGGTCGGACGCATGTTGACCGACGCGGGAGTGCGCGTCGTGCTGTGTGATGCCGCTGGTGTCGATCAGGTGCGGACGAGCGTGGAGGCGATGGAGCGGCGGCCCGTCGTGGTCGTCGACGGCGTCGAGCCGACCGATGACGAGGTCCTCTTCGATGCCTTCCTGGCCGAGGCGACCGGGACGCCCCCGGCCGCGCCCCAGGACCCCGAGGCGACGGCGGTGATCCTGTACACCTCGGGCACCAGCGGCCGACCTCGCGGCGCGACGCTGACCCACCGGGCCCTGCTGGCCAACATCGAGCAGGTCGCGTCCCTGGAGAATCTGCCGGTCGGTCCGGACGACGTCGTGCTGGGTCTCTTGCCGCTCTTCCACGTGTACGGCTTGAACGCCGTCCTGGGCCAGGCCGTGCGGCAGCGAGCCTCGATCGTCATGGTCGACGGGTTCGACCCGGCCGCCCTGCTGGACCTGATCGTCGCAGAAGGCGTCACCAACGTCCCCCTGGCTCCACCCGTGGTCGCCGCCTGGGCCGGTCGCACCGATCTGCGCGACAAGCTGGCCGGGGTGCGCACCGTGTTGTCGGGGGCGGCCAACCTGGACCCGGACCTGGCCGAGGCGTTCCACGAGTCGTCGGGTCACTGGATCGAGCAGGGCTACGGGTTGACCGAGGCCAGTCCCGTCATCGCCGTCACGCTGGCCTCCGATCGTGACCCGAGCACCACCCCGCCGAAACCCGGCTCCGTGGGCGCGGTGCTGCCGGGCGTGCAGATCCGGATCGTCGAGACCGACGGCACGCCGGCCGAACCGGGTGACCCGGCGCAGGTCTGGGTCAAGGGTGAGAACTTGTTCTCCGGGTACTGGCCCGACGGCGAGGACGGTCCGGACGAGGACGGTTGGTACCCGACCGGGGACATCGGGCTGCTCGACGAGGACGGCGACCTGACGATCGTCGACCGGCTCAAGGAACTGGTGATCGTGTCGGGGTTCAACGTGTACCCCACCGAGGTCGAGGACGTCATCGCCGAGGTTCCCGGTGTCGTGCAGGTCGCCGTCGTCGGCCAACCGGATCCGGAGACCGGCGAGTCGGTCCTGGCCTTCGTCGAGACCGAGTCCGGCAGCGACGAGCAGGTGGTGCGCGAGGCCATCGATGCGCACTGCCGGACCCGGCTCGCCCGGTTCAAGCAGCCGGCCCGCGTGGTGATCGTCGGCGGACTGCCCAGGTCGGC
>DATMSF010000086.1:0-4726 GCA_035565535.1 Aeromicrobium sp. | reverse complement strand
TCTCCCGCCCCGCAAGGGCATTCTCGTCCTACGCCACGCTCAGAACACCGACCTCATCGGTGGATCCGGGCTTAGCGACGTATCCCCCAATGCCGGTGCCTGAGCGACCTGTCAAGGCTTCATGAGGTCGCTGAGACACCGCTCCACCGGGTTAGGTCGCTAACTCACCGCCCACCGGGAGTCGTCAGGACAGCCAGGTGGGGCGCAGGGGCCAGGAGGCGTCGCCGTCGCGGCGGGTCTTGACGCCGAGGACGTGGTGCAGCTCGATCTCGTTGCGCTCGAACGCGAGGCGGGAGCCGGCCATGTAGATGCCCCACACCTTCGCCCGACCCAGCGTGACCTCCTCGAGCGCCTCGTCCCAGTGCTCGACGAGGTTCTCGCACCAGCCCTTCAGGGTCAGGGCGTAGTGCTCGCGCAGATTCTCCACGTGCCGAATCTCCAGGCCCGCGTCCTGCGCCGCGACCGTGATGCGCCCGACGCCGGTCAGCTCGCCGTCGGGGAAGACGTAGCGGTCGATGAACGCCCCCGTCGACGTGACCTTGTTGTGCGGACGGGTGATGCAGTGGTTCAGCATCCGACCGCCCGGCTTGAGCCGACTCTCGATGAACCCGAAGTAGTCCGGATAGTTCCGCACGCCGATGTGCTCGGTCAGACCGATCGAGCTGACCGCGTCGAAGTTGGTCTCGATCACGTCCCGGTAGTCGCCGAAGCGGATCTCGGCACGGTCCTGCAGGCCCCGGCGCTCGACCTCGGCTTGGCCCCACTCGGCCTGCTCACGCGACAGCGTCACGCCGATCGCCGTCACGCCGTAGTGCTCCACGGCGTGCCGCACCATGCCACCCCAGCCGCAGCCGATGTCGAGCAGCCGCTGCCCCGGCTGCAGATCCAGCTTGCGACAGATCAGGTCGTACTTCTCCCGCTGCGCCTCCTCCAACGTGGCTTCCAACGTCGGGAACACCGCACACGTGTACGTCATCGACGGCCCCAGCACCAGCTCGTAGAACCGGTTGGACACGTCGTAGTGGTGATGGATCACCTCGGCGTCGCGCTTCCTGGCGTGGCGCATCCCCTCGAACGCCCTGCGCCACTTCGGCAGGTGCTCCTCGGCCGGTGGCGCCGGCGGCTTGAGGTTGCCGAACCCGAGACTGCGGATCACCTGCAGCATCTCGGCGGCCGGCGGGACCTTAAACCGCAGCTGACTCATCAGCAGCTTCATCGCCTCGTACGGGTTGCCCGGGTGGACGCCGTCCACCTCCAGATCACCCGACACGTACGCTCGCGCGAACCCCAGGTCGCCCGGAGCCGTCATCAGGTACGCCAGGCCGCGCTCGGACAACAGCCGCAGCCGGATCGGCGCGTCCTCGGGACCGCCGACACTGCCGTCGAAGGCCTCGAACCGGAACGGCATGCCGTCCTTCATCAGTCGTTCCAGCGCCTGAGCGATCGTCAGACGCGTCGCCACGTCGATGCTCATGTGTTCCTCACCGCTTTCTCGTACAGCGTGCTCAGCCGCCCCTCGGGGTCGTACCGCGCACGCACGGCAGCGAGCGCTTCGCCGCCGTACATCCGGTCGAACGTCTCGGCGTCGTAGAACGCCTCGGAGTACAAGGACTTGTGGCCTTCCAGGTCGTGCACCTTGGCCTCGATGCGCCGGTTTACCCAGCCTTCAGGGGAGCCCGCGGGCACCACGACGGTGCCCCAGAACCCGACGTTGACGTAGACGTCGCCGGCCTGCAGCGGGTACGCCGCCCACGGACGAGTCGTGCGCAGCGGGCAGATCCACACCGGCCGCATGCCGACCTCGGCGTCGAACCAGTCGAGGAACTCCGGCAACCGGTCCAGTGGCACCTCGATGTCCTGCACGACGCGTTCGCGACCGGGCACCTTCTTGAGCCGGTCGAGGGCGCGGATGATGCCGAGGCGCTCGTCGAGCCCGACGATGCGGTGGTAGACGTCGCTGCGGCGCCAACGCCGTGGCCAGAGCCGGCGGATCAGCGGTTGCTGCGCACCGAACGCCGCCGAGCACCAGAACCAGTCGGTGTCCCATCGCCACAGGTAGTCCAGCATCGTCAGCGCATCGGTGGAGCGTTCGCGGATCGATCGGTAGTAGATCTGCCGGCCGGTGTAGTCGCTGGTGGGCTGCGATTCGTCGGTGAAGTGCGCCAGCGTCAGGTAGATCTCGTCAGGGGTGAACGCGGTACCGTCGAGCCCGTCGACGCGTTGTCCCTCGTACGTGCCGGTCGTGCAGATCTCGTCGATCACCTTGATCGCGTCGCCGGCGCTGCTGAACCTGACGTGGCGCAGCGTCACGTACCCCGGCACCGGCTCGAGGCGGATGCGCAACCGCGTCGCGTAGCCGAGACTGCCGTAGGAGTTGGGGAAGGCGTCGAACAGGTCGGCGTGGTCGTTGTCGGCCGTCGCGGTCACGATCTGGCCCGATCCGGTGATGACGTCCAGCTCGAGCACTGATTCGTGGGGCAATCCGTTGCGGAACGACGTCGACTCGATGCCCAGCCCGGTGACCGCTCCGCCGAGAGTGATGGTGCGCAGCTGGGGGACGACGTACGGGATCAGCCCGTGCCGCAACGTCTCCTCGACGAGGGTCTCGTACGTGCACATGCCTTGCACGTCAGCGGTCCTGGCGTCCGGGTCGATCGCGATGACCCCGTCGAGACCCGTGACGTCGAGACCCGGCGCGTCGTGAGCGATCCTGGGCCGGAACAGGTTCGAGGTCCGCTTCGCGAGCCGCACGGGCGATCCTGCAGGCACCCGCCGATAGGAGTCGACCAGCCGATCGACCGCTTGGTGATGAGACTCCCAACCCTTCACGTTGCCCACGGTACCCGGATTCGGGCCCACGTGACGCCGCGCGACGGACGGCTACGCGGTCGCCAGGTACCGCAGCGCTGCCGCGTAGCCCTCGACACCCATCCCGACGACGACGGCGGTCGCGATGTCGGACAGGTAGGAGTGGTGGCGGAACTGCTCGCGGGCGTGCACGTTCGACAGGTGGACCTCGACGAGCGGCGCCGACAGCTGGGCCGCGGCGTCGCGCACCGCGACCGAGGTGTGGGTCCAGGCGCCGGCGTTGAGCACGACGGGCGAACCGGCATCGGCCGCCGCGTGCAACCAGCCGATCATCTCGGCCTCGGAATCGGTCTGGCGCACCTCGACGTCGAGGCCGACCTCGGCGCCCACGGCAGCGCACCGGGCCACCAGGTCGTCGTAGGTGGCGGCCCCGTAGACATCGGGCTCGCGTTTGCCGAGCCGACCGAGGTTCGGGCCGTTCAGGACGAGGACGGTCATCAGGACTCCAGCTGCCAGACGAGGACTTCACTGCCGGGAGCGGCAACAGCAAGATCGTACGGCCCCGCGTCCGTCAGCCGCGCCTCGTCGCCGGATCGCAACTCGGTGTCGCCGAGCAGCGCCGACCCACGCGTGACGTGGACCAGGCTCCTGGGGGCCGCCGGGACCGTGATGGGTCGACCCGGCTGCGGTCGCGCGACGAACAGGGCGGCGGGGGCGTGCACCGTCACGGTCGGCTGCCAGTCGACGGTGGGGTCGACGTCGACGCCGGCGTACTCGGGCGCTCCCTGGCGGTCCGAGACCAGCATCATCTGCACGAACGTCAACGGTTCGGTGTCCGAGGCGTTGACCTCGGAGTGCTCCGCGCCGTCGCCCGCGCTGAGTCGCTGTGCGGTGCCCGGACGGATCACACCACCTCCTCCTGCGGAGTCGGTGTGTCGCAGCGCGCCCTCAAGGACCCAGGTAACGATCTCGACGTCGCTGTGCCGGTGCGGCTCGTAGCCCGCGCCGGGCGCGAGCTGTTCGACGTTGATCGCCCGCAGTGCCCCGAACCCGACGTTGTCGGCGTCGTAGTGGACCCCGTACGAGAACGAGTGGAGCGTGCGCTTGTCGCCGGCTTCGGTGACGAACCGGTCGTCGGCGCGGCGGACGTCGACGGTCATGCGTACCCCAGCTGGTGCAGTCGATCGTCGTCGATGCCGAAGTGGTGCGCGATCTCGTGGACGACCGTGATGCGGACTTCCTCAACGACGTCGGCCTCGGTCTCGCAGATCGCCAACGTCGGGTTGCGGTAGACGAAGATGCGGTCCGGCAGCACCCCGGCGTAAGAGGAGTCGCGTTCGGTCAGCGGCGTTCCGTCGTAAAGGCCGAGCAGATCGGGGTCGTCGGCCGGGGCGTCGTCCTCGATGAACAGCACGACGTTTTCCATGAGTGCTGCGAGCTCTTCGGGCACGTCGGCCAATGCCTGCTCCACCAGCTCGGCGAACCGTTCCTCGTCGATCTCGACCACGACTCCATCCTGCCCGACACCCGCGACCCGGTTGCCCCTAGACTGTTCTGGTCCCGGCCCCCGTCGTCTAGCGGCCTAGGACGCCGGCCTTTCACGCCGGTAGCGCGGGTTCGAATCCCGTCGGGGGTACCACAGTCGATGACCTGCGACGCAGGAGTCAGGCCGTCGACGGTGGTATTCCCGGTTCGAACCCGCAGCGCGGTGGGGGCACCCCCTGCTCGTAGCGCAGCGGAGAGCTCGGGGGATCGAATCCCGTCGGGGGTACCACTGTCGATGACCTGCGACGAAGGAGTCAGGTCCTCGGCGGTGGTATTCCTGGTTCGAACCCGCAGCGCGGTGGGGGCACCCCCTGCTCGTAGCGCAGCGGAGAGCTTGGGGGATCGAATCCCGTCGGGGGTACAACGGCCGGAG
>DATMSF010000085.1:0-2190 GCA_035565535.1 Aeromicrobium sp. | reverse complement strand
ATGCCCGAGCTCGCCAGTCCGGGGCAAGAGTCTTGGTCAAGCGTCCCAGTTCGTGGAACCCCGCACTGCGAGCCCCCGGGTGCCGCACCTCCCTCGCGGTAGGTCAGCGGGTGCGGTTGCGGACCGCGGCTCCCTTCGCGCGGGCCTGATCGGCCAGATCGGCCTGGAACTGCACCATCTTGCGCGTCAGCTCGGCGTCCCCTGCTGCGAGGATCCGGGCGGCCAGCAGCCCCGCGTTGCGTGCGTTGCCGATCTAGACCGCCGCGACCGGGACACCCGCAGGCATCTGCACGATCGACAGCAAGGAGTCCATCCCGTCCAGGTACGCCAGTGGGACGGGGACGCCGATGACCGGGAGCGGCGTGACGCTGGCGAGCATGCCCGGCAGGTGTGCTGCTCCCCCGGCGCCGGCGATGATGACCTCGAGGCCGCGACCGTGCGCCTCGCGACCATAGGCCAGCATCTCGTCGGGCATCCGGTGCGCCGACACCACATCGGCTTCGTAGCCGATGTCGAACTCGTCCAACGCCGAGGCCGCCGCCTCCATCGTCGACCAGTCCGAGTCCGACCCCATCACGATCCCGACACGTTGGCGCTCACTCATGAACGCATCGTAACGGCCGATGTCAGAGGACCGCCGGACCCAGCAGATCCACGATCCGCAACGCCAGCTCCAGATCGATCCGGTTGCGGTCGAGGGCGTCGCCACGCTCCTGTTCGGCCTTCTGCACCCGGTAACGCACGGTGTTGCGGTGCACGTGGAGCCGCTCAGCCGTTGCCAGCAGGCTGCCGTTCGTGGCCAGATAGGTCGCCAGGGTCTCGCGCATGTCCGCAGCTGCTGCGGTGTCGGCGGCGAGGCCGCCCAGGACCTCACCGACCCAGACCTGCAGGGCGGGCAGGTCCTCCACCAGACGAGCCGCCACCTGCACGGACTCGGCGCCGGCTGACAACACCCGCCGGTGGTGCGAGGCTCGGACGACGGCGGCGGCCTCCCGCGCCTGGACCAGCGACCGCCGGAACCCGGTGATTCCCGCGCCGGCCACACCGAACGCGATCCGCAGGTCCGCGCCGAGCTGCGACTCCAGGTCCGCACCGTCCAGCTCCTCGGCGGACGCTCGCGGCGATCCGAACCACACCTGCGACGACGTCCGATCGACGGCGCTGAAGACGAAGGACCCGGCTGCCCCCATCCAGTGCGCCACCTCGCGAGCCGACTTCTCCAGACGCGCCGTCTGATCGACGCCGGAGTTCACGCTGTCGACCCACAGCAGCGCGGCGACATGGGGCTGGTCGATGCGGTAGCCGGTCCGTGAGACGAAGACGTCGGGGGCGACGTCGACTCCCTCCAGCACCTCCTGCACGACTCCGGTGACCCGGTCGGCGCGCAGGTCGGCCAGCGCCCGGGCCTCGTCCTCGTACACGGCCAGAATCACGGTCGTGACCCAGTCGATGTAGTGGTACAACCAGCTGGAGATGTGCTGGAGGACGTGCAACCGCATCGTGGTGTCGGCGTCGGTGGCCTGCAGCTCTTCGAAGACGAACGTCAGCAGCGCATCGGAGCCGAAGTGGTAGGCCCGCCGCAGGGCGACCGAGGAGACGCCCGCCCGGGCCAGGAAGCGTGCGTACTCCTCAGCCGGTCCGACCGGCTCGAGCTGCTCGATCTGCACCTCGTCGAGCAGCGCGTGCATGATCGCCTGCATGTTGGCATCGACGCTCGACAGCAGCAGGTCGGCGGCCTTCGGGTCGTCGAGATCGTCGATCCCCGATGCGATGACGCCCGTCACGTGACGCACGATCTCCTCGTGCCGACTCGCCAGCTGCTCAGCGATCTGCGTCACGATCCGATTCAGCTGCGCTTCCTCGACCGCACCCGACCAGACGCGGCGCTGCTCGAACGGTCCGACGGTCATCGGCCGATTCCGGCCTTCCGCAACGCCGTGCGTGCGGCGTGCCAGCCGCACATGCCGTGGGCTCCCGCCCCGGGTGCTGTTGCGGCCGAGCACAGGTAGGTTCCCGGCACCCCGGTGACGTACGGGTTGAGTCCGACGCGCGGACGGAAGATCAGCTGGCGCGGGGTGTTGGCCCCCGACACGATGTCGCCGCCGACGTAGTTGGGGTTGTCTCGCACGATGCTCTCGGTCGATCGCACCGACATCCCGACGATCCGGTCACGGACACCGGGAGCGAATC
>DATMSF010000084.1:0-2357 GCA_035565535.1 Aeromicrobium sp. | reverse complement strand
AAGCAGCGTGAGCAGTTCGGTCGGCCGATCGCCGGCTTCCAGCTCGTGCAGGAGATGATCGCCGAGATGTCGGTCGACGTCGACGCGGCCCGTCTGCTGGTGTGGCGCGCGACCGATCTGGCCGCCCGCGGCGAGCCGTTCGGGACGGCGGCGTCGAAGGCCAAGTACTTCGCCAGCGAGGCGGCCGTGCGGGCGGCGAACCTGGCCATCCAGGTGCACGGCGGGTACGGCTTCATCGACGAGTTCCCCGCGCAGAAGTTCCTGCGCGACGCCCGGGTGATGACCTTGTACGAGGGCACCAGCCAGATCCAGAAGCTGCTGATCGGCCGCGCTGAGACGGGCATCAACGCCTTCACCTGAACGCGGCCGAAGACGCCGAGAGGTGGTGAAAAAGGCCCTCATTGATAGGGTTGATGGCGCGGCGTGAGCGTCCCATGGACGAAGTCAGCCGTGTGTGGAAGCCGGCACGCTGGCCGATCGCATGGTGTTGGGGGGAGACGTCACAGGACGTCGCACCAGTTCCGAGACGGCAACCACAAGGAGTTTTCCCCGTGCCAGTCATCGAAGCCCAGCACGTCTACAAGGTGTTCGGGCGTCGGCCCGAACGTGCCATCGACCGGCTGGAACAGGGGGTCTCGCGCGACGATCTGATCGCCGAGGGCCTCGTCCCGGCCGTCATCGACGCGACGTTCGACGTCAACGACGGCGAGATCTTCGTCGTCATGGGCCTGTCCGGGTCCGGCAAGTCGACGCTGATCCGGATGGTCAACGGGCTGGTCGACCCGACCGCCGGCGAGATGGTCGTCGGCGGCCAGGACATCAACCGGCTCAACACCAAGGGCCTGCGGCAGGTGCGCCGCGAGAAGGTCAGCATGGTGTTCCAACACTTCGCGCTGCTCCCGCACCGCACGGTCGGCGAGAACGCGGCCTACGGGCTCACGCTGCGCGGCATGAACCGCAGCGACCGCGAGAAGCGGGCCGACGACGCGCTCGCGATGGTGGGACTTGGCGGCTGGGGCGACTCGATGCCCGACGAGCTGTCCGGCGGCATGCGCCAGCGCGTCGGCCTCGCCCGCGCCCTGGCCGCGCAGACCGACATCTTGCTGATGGACGAGGCGTTCAGTGCGCTCGACCCGCTGATCCGACGCGAGATGCAGGACCAGCTCATCGAGCTGCAGCACCGCTTGGACAAGACGATCCTGTTCATCACCCACGACCTCAACGAGGCGATGCGGTTGGGCGATCGCATCGCCATGATGCGCGACGGGCGGGTCGTTCAAGTCGGCACCGCCGAGCAGATCCTCAACGATCCGGCCAACGACTACGTCGCCCAGTTCGTGCAGGACGTCGACTGGACCCGCGTGCTCACGGCCTCCTCGGTGATGGAACCGCCGGCCGCCGTGCTGGGAACGGGTCAGGGCCCGCGCTCGGCGCACAAGCTGCTGCGGGAGCACCAGATGTCGTCGCTGATGGTCGTCGACCGCGAGCGGCGACTCGTCGGGGTGGTCCAGGAGAGCGACGTGGCCGCGGCGATCGACCACGGACAGGAGTCCATGACGGGGCTGGTCCAACCGGCCGTGACCGTCAGACCCGACGTGCCCGTGGCCGAGCTGTTCGGCGTGGCGGCCGAAAGTCCCGCCGCCCTCGCGGTGGTCGACGACGACCGCCTGATCGGCGTCATCCCGCGCGTGACCCTGCTCAGTGCGCTGGGATCGGTCGCCCGCACGAACGGCGAGGAGAACAACGGAATCAGCATGACGGCGGAGGTGGCGTGATGATCGGCACGATCGACACGGTGGAGTCCGGAGTGCCCCGGATCCCCGTCGGCGAGTGGATCGAGACGGGCTTCGACTGGCTGCTCGACAACGCCGGCGACTTCTTCGACGCCCTGTCCGACCTCGTCGACAGCACGATCAACGGGCTGACCGACTTCCTGCAGTGGCCGCCCGCGCTGGTCATGGTTGCCGTCCTGGCGCTGTTCGGCCTGGCGGCACGCGGCTGGAAACTGGGCCTGGGTGCCGCCCTGGTGCTGACGGCCGTCGTCGGCATGGACCAGTGGGACAACGCGATGGAGACCCTCGCGGTCGTCCTGGTCGCGAGCTTCGTGGCGCTGCTGGTCGGCGTGCCGATCGGAGTCGCCGCTGCCCGGTGGGACCGGTTCAGCAGCATCGTGCGCCCCGTCATGGACCTGATGCAGACGATGCCGGCGTTCGTCTGGCTGGTGCCCGTCGTGATGCTGTTCGGTGTCGGGGTGTCCGCCGCGTTGGTCGCCACGGTGATCTTCGCCCTGCCGCCCGGCGTCCGCCTCACCGAGCTGGGCATCCGGCAGGTCGACGCGGAGATCGTCGAGGCCGGAC
>DATMSF010000083.1:0-10007 GCA_035565535.1 Aeromicrobium sp. | reverse complement strand
GACGCCGGACATCACGTCGGCCAGGCGTTGTTCGGCCTCGTGGACCAGCTTCAAGGTGTCGGCCGGGACGTCGAGCAGGTCACACGGGGCGCCGGAGGCGAACGACAGGTACCCGACCAGGAGCACGGTCGCCTGGGGAGCGCGCTGCTCGACCGCGTCCAGGATCGCCCCCATCGAGACCTCGATGCGGTCCAGGAGCAGCTCCAGGTCCTCGTTCACGAACGGACCACACGTGCGTCCGGGGTCCTTGGCGAACACGCACTGGCTGAACAACCGCGTGCTGTAGCCGTCGTTGGCACCGATGCCGACCGTGACCAGGACCGTCGACTCTGTCACGGCGTCGATCTGGACTGCCGGCGCACCTGCCTGGGGGGTGTCCAGGACGTTCGCGGTGGTGGCGCTGCCGCAGCTGACGTCGACTAGCTTGAGCCCGATTCGTTCGGCGACCAGCGACGGATAGTTGCGCTTCGAGCGCTGGCAGGGGCCCGAGTCGGCGACCGCCGGAGCGATGCCGGGCCCCGAGGTGTACGAGTCGCCGATGGCGACGTAGGTATCGGATCCGGTCACGTCGGGCTGGGTCTCGGTCGGCTGCTGACAAGCTGCGGTCGCGATCAGAACTGCGAGGCCGACGAGTACACGACGCATGGTGCTCCACCTTAACGTACCGAGCACGGCGGTCCGGCTCGCCGATCGTCCTCGCCCGATTCGCCCTGCGGCGACTCCCGCTGATATTCTGGGCGATGCCGTCAGAACGGCCACGGATCGAGAGAGCCCCGAGGGACATGCCCGGGAGCGCCGTGCAACGAGTACAACTCAGGAGCAACGTGTCGAAGAAGACCGCCGCGCCCACCGTGGCCGGCCAGGATCGCGCAGACATCATCAAGGCCTACCAGCTCAGCGACAACGACACGGGTTCCCCCGAGGTCCAGATCGCGCTGCTGACCCAGCGCATCGCGCACCTCACCGAGCATCTCAAGGAGCACAAGCACGACCACCACAGCCGTCGTGGTCTGCTGCTGCTCGTCGGCCAGCGCCGTCGACTGCTGAACTACCTGCAGAAGACGGACATCGAGCGCTACCGTTCGCTCATCGAGCGACTCGGTCTGCGTCGCTGAGACGTCGCGAGGCGGTCATCCCGTGCCGGGGTGGCCGCCCCGTTCATATCTGACCCACCATCACAACTGAATATTTTCCATCCCACGACGAGGGTCTTCAGAGCGGTCCTCGGTAGTGGTTCTCCATGCCACGGTGTGCAGCGGCGACGAAGTCGCACGTGCGGCGTCCGATCATGGAGCACCTCGATCGAAGACCGACCGCCCATTCGCGGACACTCACCCGGGCCCTCGTCCCCAACGCAGGTCATGCCTGCAGAAGGGGGACATCCATGTCCACCGACATCCATTCGGTCGAGACCGTCATCGACAACGGTTCCTACGGCCGGCGCAAGGTTCGCTTCGAGACGGGCCTGTTGGCTCGTCAGGCCGCAGGTTCGGTCGCGGCCTACCTCGACGACGACACGATGCTGTTGTCCGCCACCACGGCCGGCAAGAGCCCGCGCGACGGCTTCGACTTCTTCCCGCTGACGGTCGACGTCGAGGAGCGCATGTACGCCGCGGGCCGGATCCCCGGTTCGTTCTTCCGCCGTGAGGGCCGTCCGAGCGAGGACGCGATCTTGACCTGCCGGCTGATCGACCGCCCGCTGCGCCCGACGTTCAAGAAGGGCCTGCGCAACGAGGTCCAGGTCGTCATCACGGTGCTGGCGCTCAACCCCGACACGCCGTACGACGTGCTGGCGATCAACGCCGCGTCGGCGTCGACCCAGATCTCCGGACTGCCGTTCAGCGGCCCCGTCGGCGCCACCCGCGTCGCCTTGATCAACGGTCAGTGGGTCGCGTTTCCCACGCACAGCCAGCTCGAGGACGCCGTGTTCGACATGGTCGTCGCGGGTCGTGTCGCAGGCGATGACGTCGCGATCATGATGGTCGAGGCCGAGTCCACCGAGTCCACCTGGGACCTGGTGCGAGGCGGCGCCCAGGCGCCGACCGAGGAGGTCGTCGCCGGCGGCCTCGAGGCTGCCAAGTCCGTCATCAAGCAGCTGTGCGAGGCCCAGGCCGAGCTGGCCAGGACCGCTGCCAAGCCGGTCCAGGAGTTCCCGATCTTCCTCGACTACGAGGACGACGTGTACGAGGCCATCCAGTTCGCCAAGGACGACCTGGCGCAGGCCATGACGATCGTGAGCAAGGCCGACCGTGAGGACCGTGAGTCCGAGATCAAGGCCGACGTGCTCGACAAGATCGGCGAGCAGTTCGCCGGCCGCGAGAAGGAGATCGGCGCTGCCTTGCGGTCGCTGACCAAGACCCTCGTGCGTGAGCGCGTCCTGCGCGACAAGGTCCGCATCGACGGTCGCGGATTGGCCGACATCCGTGAGCTGTCGGCCGAGGTCGGCGTCATCCCGCGCGTGCACGGCTCGGCGCTGTTCCAGCGGGGCGAGACCCAGATCCTGGGCGTCACGACGCTGAACATGCTCGACCTGGAGCAGAAGCTCGACACGCTGTCGCCGGAGACCACGCGTCGCTACATGCACAACTACAACTTCCCGCCGTTCTCCACCGGTGAGACCGGTCGCGTGGGCTCGCCCAAGCGCCGCGAGATCGGTCACGGTGCGCTGGCCGGCCGGGCGCTGGTGCCGGTGCTGCCCACTCGCGAGGAGTTCCCGTACGCGATCCGGCAGGTCTCCGAGGCCCTGGGATCGAACGGATCGACGTCGATGGGCTCGGTCTGCGCCTCGACGTTGGGCCTGCTGAACGCGGGCGTACCGTTGCGCGCCCCGGTCGCCGGCATCGCGATGGGCCTGATCTCCGGTGAGGTCGACGGCCAGACGCAGTACGTGACCCTGACCGACATCCTGGGGGCCGAGGACGCCTTCGGCGACATGGACTTCAAGGTCGCCGGCACTCGCGAGTTCGTCACGGCGTTGCAGCTCGACACCAAGCTCGACGGCATTCCCGCCGACGTGCTGGCCGGTGCCCTGACGCAGGCTCGCGATGCTCGTTTCGCGATCCTGGACGTCATGGCCGAGGCCATCAGCGAGCCGGACGAGATGAACCCGCTGGCTCCGCGGATCATCACGATCAAGATCCCGGTCGACAAGATCGGTGAGGTCATCGGCCCGAAGGGCAAGATGATCAACCAGATCCAGGACGACACCGGCGCGAAGATCTCGATCGACGACGACGGCACCGTCTACGTCGCCGGCGACGGCGGCGACTCGGCCGAGGCCGCGCGCGACGCCATCAACGCGATCGCCAACCCGACGATGCCCGAGGTCGGCGAGCGGTACCTCGGCACGGTCGTCAAGACGGTCGACTTCGGTGCGTTCATCTCGCTGACGCCCGGCAAGGACGGCCTGCTGCACATCAGCAAGCTGCGTGACCTCAACGGTGGCCAGCGCGTCAACAACGTCGAGGACGTCGTCTCGGTCGGTCAGAAGATCCAGGTCGAGATCGCCGAGCTCGGCGACCGCGGCAAGATCTCGCTGGTCCCGGTCGTGGAGAAGGCCGGGGGCGACGAGCCCTCCGCCGAGGCCGACGAGCCCGCCGACGACTGACCCGTCCGCACGACGCCCCCGCACCGACCCCGGTGCGGGGGCGTCGTCGTCCCTGGCCGTCTCCCGACTCGGTCGCCTCGACCGACAGCCACTAACCTGACCCCATGACGATCAAGGTCGCGGTGCTGGGCGCCAAGGGGCGCATGGGGTCGACGTCGGTGGCAGCGATCACCGCCGCCGACGGGCTCGACGTCGCCGCGCAGATCGACGTCGACGACTCGCTCGACGCCGTGGCGGCATCGGGCGCCGAGGTGGTCCTGGACTTCACGCAGCCCGATGTCGCGTTGGACAACGTGCGCTGGTGCATCGAGCACGGCATCGACGTCGTGGTCGGCACCAGCGGATTCGACGACACCAAGCTCGTCCGGGTGCGCGAGCTGTTGGGGGAGGACCCGCAGGTCGGCGTGCTGATCGTTCCCAACTTCTCCATCGGCGCCGTGCTGATGATGAAGTTCGCCGCCGACGCCGCGCCGTGGTTCGAGTCGGTCGAAGTGATCGAGATGCACCATCCGGACAAGGTGGACGCGCCGTCCGGTACCGCGACCCGGACGGCCGAGATGATCGCCGAGGCGCGCGAGCGGGCTGGCTCAGCCGCGCTGCCCGACGCCACCACGACCGATCCCGAGGGCGCCCGAGGAGCGAAGGTCGCCGGCATCCCGGTGCATGCGTTGCGCGCTCGGGGGTTCGTGGCCAGCCAGGAGGTGGTGCTCGGTGGTGCGGGCGAGACGTTCTCGATCCGTCACGACTCGCACGACCGCGAGTCGTTCATGCCGGGCGTGCTCGCGGCGCTGCGGGCCGTGCAGGACCGACCCGGACTGACCGTCGGGTTGGACGCCGTTCTGGGGCTGTGATCCGTTACCGGATGGTGCTGGGACTGTGATCCGCTAGCGGATCCAGGACCGGTACACCAGCGGGCTGGGGATCACGGGGCGGGGAACGGTTGCGGGGTCGCGGTCCGCGACCGGCTGACTCGCGGGCCACAACAGGTCGCTGACGGCCGCGCCGCAGATGTCGGCAGCTGCTTGCGGGACTCCGCGTTCGACCAGGCCGACGACGAGCCGAAGGCCGATCAGGCCGCACACCAGACCTGCCGCCAGATCACTGACCCAGTGGTGACCCATGAGCCAGCTGACCACGACGGTGTTGACGATGATCAGGTGCCAGAACTGCGCCACGACCACGGTGCGTCGGTGGGTCCACTGGGGGCTGTAGAGCACGAACAGCAACAGGATCGTTCCCCACAGCAGCACTGCTTCGGTGGCGTGACCGCTGGGATAGGCCATCGAGTGCTTGCCTTGCGCGAGGATCCCGCCGTCCCACCAGTCGGGCTCACCCACCTTGGTGCTGCTCTTGGCCAGGAAGATCTTCAAGATGCCGACGCCGGCGAACATCAGCTCGGCCAGACCGGCGATGATCAGTGGGGCGAAGGTGCGGCACCGAGCCGCGAACCACAGCGCGACGACCAGCATCAGGACGCCGACCACCCGCTGGCTCGACAATCGGTCGAGCACTTCTTGGAAGAACGTGAACAACATCCCGTCGTCCTTGGTGACGACGCGAACGAAGAAGAACCGATCGACGTCACGGCCGACGGGGCTGATGGCCAGCGCGGTCCCTGCCACGAAGACGACCGTCAGGATCTCCAGGCTCGGCAGGGGCCAGAAGCGTAGCGGCGAGGCGTAGAAGCGAGCACGATCACGGAAGGTCGAGATCAGGGTACGGACAGAATCTGTCATCGTGACCTCGGCCTTCGGAACATTCGTGGGGGAATGGACAGTGACGGGGCCGCGGGGTCGGCCCAGTCAAGGCTAGTGCTCGCAGCCAAGAATTTGCTGAGGACGACGGTGTGACATTCATCGAGGTCGGCTGTGATCTGTCTCTCACAGCGATCGGTGGCGTCACGTCCACAGCCGCAACAGGGCAGCGGTGGCCGCCGCCGCGACGACCATCGGCAGGAACGGGACTCCGCGCCACAGCAGCACCGCGGCCACGGCGATCGCGGGAAGTCGCGCATCGAGCACGAGACGATCACCGTCGGCGAGCACCTGCACGGCGATCAGTGCCCCGAGCAGTCCGAGCGGGATCAGCTCCGACACCTGCACGGTCAGTCGGTGGGTCAGCAACCGTTCGGGAACCGACAGGCCGGCGATCTTGAGCCCGTAGCAGCCGATGACCGTCAGCGCGATGCCCACCCACACGGCGCTCACGCGTCGCCTCCTGGCAGCCGGCGGCCGAGCGCGAGTCCGAGCAGCACTGCGACGCCACCACCGAGGACGATCGGCAGGCCGGCGGAGGTGACGGGCACGAGCCCTGCCGCTGCCGCAGCACCGGCGAGTGCGACGGCGCGGGCCAACCCGTTCGTCAGGCGCGGCCAGACCAGGCCCAGGAACGCTGCGCCGACCGCGGCGTCCAGACCGTAGGCGCGCGGGTCTCCCAGGGACTCGCCGGCGACGGCCCCCAGCACGGTGAACAGGTTCCACAGCACGAAGACGCCGATGCCGGTCACGAAGAATCCGAGGCGAGCCTGTCGCGACGACGTGCGCGTGACGGCCATCGCCGTCGACTCGTCGATGACGACCTGCGCGGCCGCCCACCGACGCCAACCCGACAAGCGCAGCAGCGGAGCCAACGTGATGCCGTAGAACATGTTGCGGACACCCAGCAGTGTCGCCGTCACCGCGCCGGTCGCCGGGTTGCCGCCCGCCGCGACGACGCCGATGAACGCGAACTGTGAACCGCCGGTGAACACCAGCAGCGACAGCAGGCACGTCTGGAGCACGGTCAGGCCGGACGCCGTGGAGATGGCGCCGAACGACACGCCGTAGGCGCCGACCGCTACCGCGACTCCGAGCGAGTCATTGACGACGGACCGATCCGAGCCGTCGAGACGGCCCGTGCCCGGCCACTTCATGACCTCAGGCGGGTGTGCAGTCGCACCTGGGCCAGTCGGGCGCCGGATGCGGCTTCCAGCTCGCGATGTGCACCGTCAGGACCCCACCCGGCACTCGTGGCGAAGGCGCGCCGGGCGTCGTCGCGGCCCTCGACCCACCACACGATCCGGTCGAAGCCGTCGGCACGCATGGTGTCGGCGATCGCCTGGAGCAGCCGCGACCCGTGCCCGGCGCGGCGATGGTCCGGGTCGATCGTCAGCTCGGCGATCTCGCCGTCGGCGCCCTGGTCACTGTCGGGGTCGTAGGACGGATGGATCAACGCATAACCGCGGACCGTGTTGCGCTCGAGGGCGACGAACACCCGCACGCGTGCCTCGGGCGGACGGCTGATCAGCGTGGCCCAGCGCTCGATCAGCGTGTCGGTCTCGACGTGGTCGGCGTCGCCGAGGTCGGCGAACTCCAGCGACCACGCTGTCTGCTGGATCCGAGCGATCGCTGCGGCGTCGTCGGGCCAGGCCAGTCGAGCGCTGACGTCGGGACCGGCAGTCGTCACCTCAGGAAGCTCTCGATCAGTCCGCTTTCGGCGCCCTTGGAGTCCAGCATCGTCTCGGTCAGCGACAGGTTCCGGGCGCTGGGCCAGATCTCGAAGGTCAGGACGAGCAGCCCGGGGACTCCGGCGATCAGGATGGGCCACGCGGCGTTGTCGGTGACGAACGCGACAGCGACACCGAGCAGGATCGGCGCCTCGCAGATCGCCAGCCTGCGGACGGTCTGTCCGGCGTAGATCCCCAGGCCGGTCCTGGTCGCATCGGCCGAACCGGGATTCAGCGCGGGCGTGCCCAGCCAGACACGTTCGGCGAAGAACGTGGCGACGGCGACGGCGGCGAGCAGCAGGACCCACACCCAGACGGCGGGTCGGTCGGCGTCGACCCCATTGAACATCCACACCAGCAACAGCAGGAACAGCACCGTCAATCCCAGCTGGACCAACACGAAATTGCGGATCTCGCGGGGTTTGGCGTCGTACTCAGTCACCATGGGGCCACTCTTCCACACCGGACACGCCCCGTGCGTGGCGAGTCGCGCCAGGGTGTCACACGCCGTTGGTAGATTCGGCGGCATGCAGGTCTACCTCGAGCTCGTGCAGCGCATCCTCGACGACGGAGTCGAGAAGGGCGACCGAACGGGTACGGGAACCCGCAGCGTCTTCGGCCACCAGATGAGGTTCGACCTGTCGCAGGGCTTCCCGCTGGTGACGACCAAGAAGATCCACGTCAAGTCCGTCGTGGGTGAGCTGTTGTGGTTCATCTCCGGAGACACCAACGTGCACTTCCTGCAGGAGAACGGCATCTCGATCTGGGACGAGTGGGCCGACGAGAACGGCGACCTGGGGCCGGTCTACGGACACCAGTGGCGCTCCTGGCCCACGCCCGACGGCACGACGATCGACCAGCTGGCCGGTGTCATCGACCAGCTGCAGCGCGATCCCGACTCACGCCGGCACATCGTCAGCGCGTGGAACGTGGCCGATCTCGATGCGATGGCGCTCGCGCCGTGCCACGCCTTCTTCCAGTTCTACGTGGCCCCACAGGCCGACGGTCCGGGCCGGCTGAGCTGCCAGCTGTACCAACGCTCGGCCGATGTGTTCCTCGGCGTGCCGTTCAACATCGCCTCGTATGCGCTGCTGACCCATATGGTGGCGCAGGTCGCGGGCCTGGAGGTCGGCGACTTCGTGCACACACTCGGCGATGCGCACTTGTACTCGAACCACCTGGACCAGGCGCGCGAGCAGCTCACCCGTGAGCCGAAGGCCCTGCCGCAGCTGTGGCTCGACCCGACCGTGACGTCGATCGACGGCTTCACCCTCGACTCGGTCAAGATCACCGGGTACGACCCCCATCCGCTGATCAAGGCGCCGATCGCCGTATGAGGCGCCCGTGACGATCACCTTGGTCGCCGCCGTCGGCGCCAACAACGTCATCGGCCGTGACGGCGACCTGCCGTGGCGCCTGCCCGAGGACCTGAAGCACTTCAAGACGTTGACGTCGGGTCATCCGATCGTGATGGGGCGCGCCACGTACGAGTCGATCGGTCGGCCCTTGCCGGGGCGCACGACGATCGTCGTGACGCGCAATCGAGACTGGTCGGCCGAAGGCGTGGAGACGGCATCGGACCTGACCACGGCCTTGGCTCGCGCCGGCGAGCTCGACGACGAGGTGTTCGTCGTCGGCGGAGGTCAGATCTACGTCGAGGCGTTGGAACGCGACCTGGTCGACTTCATGGTCATCACGCGGGTGGCCCAGGCACCCGACGGCGACACCTACTTCCCCCGCATTGACTGGACCGACTGGCACGAAGTCGGCCGAGTTCCCCACGTCGGTTTCGACATCGTGACGTACCAACGCGCCTCGGGCTGACTCGCTTCGCCCCGTCGGTTGCCTCGTGCTCGGCGTGGACGGACACTGGCACCGATAGGCACCGGCACTGACGAGAGGGGTAGCCATGGCGCACGGAGACATCACGCACGTCGACATCCCGGTAGCGGACCCGAGTCGGGCCAAGGACTTCTACTCGACCCTGTTCGGCTGGCAGATCGTCGCCCCGCCGGGTTTCGAGGACTACCCGATGTGGCGGGCACCCAATCAGGTTAGCGGCGGCGGACTGGCGCCACGCGGTGACGGTTTCACCCAGCCGCGGTCCTACGTCGAGGTCGACTCGATCGACGACACGTTGGCCTTGGACGCCGAGCACGGTGGGCGCGTCGTGATGACCAAGTTACCGATCTCCGACACGAGCTGGTGGGCGGCGTTCGAGGACCCCGACGGCAACGTCGTCGGACTGTACGAGGGCGTCACCGACGTCGACGGGGCCTGACGTCCGCCGTCAGGCCAGGATCGCCAGCTGCCGGGACTGCGCCAGCAGATTGCCGTCGGCATCCCACAGCTCGCCGTCCTCCTCGTGGAATCCGTTGACGACGTGATTCGTCCGCAGTCGCGTGGCGACCCACGCGCTGGTGGGCAAGCGGTGCAGGTGCACCGTCAGCTGCACGGTCAGTGACGCCGTCGCGACATCGGGACCGAGCTCGAAGACGGGCGGGATGAACGAGTCGCACAAGAACGCGAGTGTGGCGTAGTCCGCGGGTCGACCGTCGCTGCGACGCTGCCACAGCTCGTAGAGCGGCTCGCCGGTCGGTCGGCCGGTGGTGAAGCCCGGGGGAGCGGTCAGACGGTAGTCGACGCGATCGAAGATGCCTCCTGACGGTGCGCCGAGGTCTCGCGGATCGGGCAGCGACTCGGGGTCGGGCAGCTGGGGTGCCCGACCCAGCTCGACGCTCGGGCGGTCGTCGAACCGTGGCCCGAAGCTCGCGGTCATCTGGGCGATCAGGCGGTCGTCCTGAACCAGGACCGCGTCACCGGTCTGGATCGTGCGCCCGGACCGTATCGGTGTGCAGCGGATTTCGGCGGCCCCGTTCTGCGGTGGACCGTGGTAGGTGATCGCCGCCACGCGCG
>DATMSF010000082.1:0-1658 GCA_035565535.1 Aeromicrobium sp. | reverse complement strand
CCTGTGATGTCGATGGTTCGCACGCTGAAGGACCGCGGTCACGCCGGACACGTCACGTTCTTGCACTACGCCCGTTCGCGCACCGACGAGATGTTCACCGCCGACCTCGACGCCCTGTCGTCGCTGAACATCGACGTCGTGCGCATCTACACCAGGGAACCGGCCCCCGGTGCCCAGCTGCGTGGGCGCTTCCACGTCGATCACCTCAAGCACCTGGGCATCGACCCTGCCGAGACGCTGACCTACGTGTGCGGTCCGGCCGGCCTGATCGCCAGCGTCCGCGACACGTACACCGACCTGGGCGCCGCCGACCGGCTGCGCCTGGAGTACTTCAAGGTGCCCAGCGTCGACCTGGAGGCCGCCGACGCCACCGGCACGCTGTCGTTCGACACCAGTGGCAGCGAGGCCGCCAACACCGGTGCCACGATCCTCGAGCAGGCCGAGGCCGCGGGGCTCTCCCCCGAGTACGGCTGCCGCATGGGCGTGTGCAACACGTGCGCGGTCAAGAAGCTCAGCGGCGCGGTCCGCCACGTCGTCAGCGGCGAGGTCTGCGCCAACACCGACGAAACCATCAAGATCTGCGTCAACGTCCCCGTCGGCGACGTCGCCGTCGCCCTCTAGGAGAAACATGTCCAAAGGCCATCCCCGTCAGCTCACGCACTACGACGCCTCGAACCACAACCAGGCTCCGGCACCCCTCGTCGGTCTCGACACCGACAAACGCGCCACGGTCGGCCTGTCGTACATGACGTACGAGCAGCTCGACGAGTTCGGGGCCGAGCTCGACGCCGTCCGCCAGCGCGTGCTGGACGACCTCGGCCAGAAGGACGCCGACTACATCCGCCGTGTCATCCGCGTGCAGCAGACCGCCGAGGTGCTGGGCCGGATCGCCGTCCTGGCAGGTGTCTTCAACTTCTGGGTGCTCGCCGCCGGCGCCGTCCTCCTCGGTTTCTCCAAGATCCTCGAGAACATGGAGATCGGCCACAACGTCATGCACGGCCAGTACGACTGGATGAACGACCCCATGATCGACGGTCGGCGCTACGAGTGGGACAACGTCGCGCCCGCCCAGGACTGGAAGCACGGCCACAACTTCATCCACCACACGTACACCAACATCCACGGCAAGGACCGCGACATCGGCTACGGGCTGCTGCGCATCGACGACGACCAGCCGTGGTACCCCAACCACCGGTTCAACCTGCCGCTGGCGTTCGTGCTGATGCTGTTCTTCGAGTGGGGCGTGATGTACCACGGTCTGGAGCTCGACGAGTACCTGAGCCGCAAGATGACCAAGGCGGAGTTCGGCCACCGCAAGAGCCGCGCCGCCCGCAAGGCGCGCCGCCAGGTGCTCAAGGACTACGTCGCCTACCCGGCCATCGCCGCCCTCGCGATCCCGTTCGTCGGCTGGTGGGCACCGCTGGCCGTCATCGGCGCCACGTTCGTCGCGAACATGATCCGCAACATCTGGGCGTTCCTGATCATCTTCTGCGGCCACTTCCCCGCCGACGTCGAGACCTTCCACGAGGAGGACGCCGAGAACGAGACCCGCGGCCAGTGGTACCTGCGCCAGCTGCTGGGCTCGGCGAACATCTCCGGCAGTGCGCCGTTCCACGTGCTCAGCGGGAACCTGAGCCACCAGATCGAGCACCACCTGT
>DATMSF010000081.1:0-1653 GCA_035565535.1 Aeromicrobium sp. | reverse complement strand
CACTCCTCGTTCCTGCACGAGGTGGCGGCGCGCCCCGGTGGCGAGCGCCGATTCACCGATGGCATGAGCGTGGACGGTGCCGTCCGGAAGTGTTGCCGCCGTGAGCGCGCGCAGGGCGAGCTCACCGGGACGCCCGTGCTGGTGCAGCGACCCGTCGCGAGGGATCCACGTGACGTTCATTCCCGCGGGCGCGCAAGGTCTTGCTGGTCCTGGGCCGTGGGGATCTCGATGATCGCGACACCACGCGCCGTCTCGGGAAGCGAACGACAGATTCCGGCAATGGCCGGCAAGGCGGTCTCGTCGCCGATCAGCAGTGTCCAGTCGTGGGGATGATCGGGGGTGAAGCCGACACCCTGGTCGAGGAAGCCGACGCGGTCGCCCGGCCGAGCGTCGAGGGCGAACCGGGCTGCGGTCCGATGCTGCCGTTCTCGTCGCCGTGGATCACGAAGTCGATGTCCACCTCGCCCACGTCGGGTCGCGCATCTCGCAGCGTGTACGCCCGCACCCATGGACGGCGTGTCTTCGGCGTCGCTAGGTACTGCAGGTACCACCCGACCTCGGACGTGCTGGTCGGAAGTGTCAGGACGTCCTGTCCCTGTCGCGTGAAGAACAAGCGGCACCAGTGATCGGCTCCGCGAGCCTCGAGGCCGTCCAGTCCACCGAGCGTCAGCCGGACGAAATTCGGGCTGATTCGGACGTTTCGCACCACGTCGGCCATCATGAACCGGCGATCCGACGGCGTACTCTTCTTCCTGCCTATACAGGCAAGCCTAACCTAATGACTCGAGAGAGAGGATCGAGTCGTCTGGGCCAAGGAGAACCGGGCTGGCCAGGTCCGACGCTCCAGCGGACGGCGATGCGTCTGTTACTTCGGCAAGCCACCGAGATCATCGAGCTCGTCGGCGCTGAGGCCGGTCATCAGCGAGACAGCAGCGGCGTCAGTCCCGTTGAGCTGGCCGAGCGCAGCCTTGATTCCGGCGTTGATCTCGTCGCGATGGGCGTCGATGTATTCACGCACGGCAGCATCGACGATGTCCTTCTTCGAGCGGGACATGAAGTGAGCTGCATGAGAGACCAGTTCGTCCGTTGCAACGTCGACCTTGATAGGGGCAGTAGCGGTAGCCATGGCAGGGAAGCTCCTTGCATGAAGGGACCGGGTCGGAACCTCAGGTACCAAAGTACCAAACGACACAAACAGATCTACTATCGGCCCCCTGGCGTACTCCAGCACGCGCCCTGACCAATACACCCCGTGCGTCTGTAGCCCCTCCCGGGACGGCGTGATCAACGGGTCCACTCGACGCATCAGATCCGGCGACTGACCCCAGGAACGGCCGACCGGCCTCGTGCCACTTACGTCCTTGCGAACTCTGCGCGGACTGGGCGAGGCCATAGCCCCTCGGAAACGCGTCAATTCACACGTTGAAGCGGAACTCGACGACGTCGCCGTCGACCATGACGTAGTCCTTGCCCTCCATGCGAACCTTGCCGGCGGCCTTGGCGGCGTTCATCGAGCCGGCGGCGACCAGGTCGTCGAACGAGACGACCTCGGCCTTGATGAAGCCCTTCTGGAAGTCGGTGTGGATGACTCCGGCCGCCTCGGGTGCGGTGGCGCCCTTCCTGATCGTCCAGGCGCGCGCCTCCTTGGGCCCG
>DATMSF010000080.1:0-2881 GCA_035565535.1 Aeromicrobium sp. | reverse complement strand
GGGCACGCCGGTCGACGTCGACCGTGTGCTGGATGCACATCCGGCACCGGCGATCATCGCCGCCGTCCACGCCGAGACCTCCACCGGCGTCCGCTCCGACATCGCCGCGCTCGGAGCTGCCAAGGGTGAGGCCCTGCTGGTCGTCGACGCCGTCACGTCCATCGCCGGGATCGAGCTGCGCGCAGACGACTGGGGCATCGACGTGGGGTACGCCGGGACACAGAAGTGCATCGGTGTCGCCCCGGGCCTGGCACCGTTCACGATCAACGACCGCGCGTTCGCGAGGCGGGTCCAGAAGCCGCAGTCGTGGTACCTGGATCTGGGTCTGCTCGGCGGCTACGTCGGTGAGGCGACCGGCTCCGGTCGGACGTACCACCACACGGCGCCCGTCGCGATGGTGCGCTCGCTGAACGCCGGCCTGGCACGCATCCTCGACGAAGGGCTGGAAACGGTGTGGGCTCGCCACGCCGAGGCCGGCCGGCTGCTGCAGGACGGGCTGCAGGAACGTGGGCTCGAGCTGTTCGCCCAGGAGGGCTTCCGCCTGCCCGAGCTGACGACGGTCAAGGTGCCCGACGGCGTCGACTCGGCCGCCGTCCGCGCTGCCCTGCTGGACCGACACGACATCGAGATCGGCGCGGGCGCAGGAGCGTACGCCACGTCGGTGTGGCGGATCGGTCTGATGGGGCCGAACGCGCGCCCGGAGTCGGTCGAGCTGTTGCTCGCGGCGTTGGACGACGTCCTGACATGAGCGCCTTCCTCGAACCCGTGACCCTGGCCGGTGACCTGGTGACGCTCTCGCCGCTGACCCGCGACGACGTCGAAGCCCTGGCCGAGGCCTCGGCCGACGGCGACCTGTCCTCACTGCAGTACACCTCGGTGCCTGCTCCCGCGGAGATGGGCGCGTGGGTCGAGCAGTGCCTGGAGAAGCAGGCGACGGGGACGTTCCTGCCGTTCGTGACCCGACGCAGCGCCACCGGGACCGTCATCGGGATGACCACGTTCTGCAACGCGTCCCCGGCCGATCGTCACGTCGAGATCGGCTACACCTGGAACGCGGCGTCAGCGCAGCGGACGGGTACCAACACCGAGAGCAAGCTCTTGCTGATGACCCACGCGTTCGAGACTCTTGACGTGATCGCGGTCGAGTTCCGCACGCACTGGCTGAATCGTCAGTCCCGCCGCGCGATCGAACGCCTGGGCGCCAAGCTCGACGGTGTCCTGCGCAACCATCGGCTGCTCGCCGACGGCACCCTGCGGGACACGGCCTGCTACTCGGTGCTGCCCCACGAGTGGCCGGCCATCAAGGCCGAGCTGCGTCGCAGCCTGCAGGCACGCTGATTCCATGAGATCGACCGCGTCCATCCTCCACCTGGACCTGGATGCGTTCTTCGCCTCGGTCGAGCAGCGTGACAAGCCGTCGCTGCGCGGCAAACCCGTGATCGTCGGCGGTCTCGGGGGCCGCGGAGTGGTGAGCACCGCCTCGTACGAGGCGCGGGTGCACGGCGTGCGGTCGGCGATGAGCATGAGCGAGGCACGGGCGCGGTGTCCGCACGCCGCGTTCCTGACTGGCCGATTCCACGCCTACCGCGACGCCAGTGCCGTCGTGATGCAACGATTGCGCGAGCTGTCGCCGCTCGTCGAGCCGTTGTCGCTGGACGAGGCGTTCGTCGATCTCGCCGCCGGCGACGCCTTCGACCCGTCGACCGTCGACGCGCTCGTCGAGTCGCTCCGGCACGACATCACCACCCTGACCGACGGTCTGACCGCCTCGGTCGGCGTCGCGTCGTCGAAGCTGATGGCCAAGATCGCCAGTGAGCTGCGCAAGCCCGACGGCGCCTACGTCGTCGAACCAGGGACCGAGCTCGACGTCCTCGGTCCGATGCAGGCCACGGCAATCCCCGGTGTCGGCCCGGCCACGGCCCAGCGACTGCGTCTGCTCGGCGCCGTGACGGTCGACGACCTCCGTCGGCTGAGTCTCGATGAGCTGGTGCGCTCGTTGGGCCAGGCAGCCGGCCAGTCGCTGCACCGCTTGGCACGCGCCGATGACGACCGTCCCGTCGTGGCGGACCGCGAGACCAAGTCGATCAGCGTCGAGGACACGTTCGCCGCCGACGTCACCGACCGCGAGCGGCTGGGCCGAACCGTCGAGCGGATGGCCCGCACGGTCGCTCGCCGACTGAGCGACCACGGCCTGTCGGGACGCACCGTCACCCTCAAGCTGCGCTACCACGACTTCGAGACCCACACCCGGTCGTCGACCCTCCCGGGGCCGACCGATCGCGCAGCCACGATCGCCGCGACGGCCCGGACCCTGCTCGACGGGGCCGATCTGACCGGCGGCCTGCGACTGATCGGTGTGGGCGTCAGTGGCCTGGCCGACTGGGTCCAGGACGATCTGTTCGCGCTCGACGACGAGCCGGACCTCGACGACGAGCCGGAGGACAACCAGGTGGCGCCGGTCGTCTACCGACCCGGGATGGACGTCCACCACGACGACCACGGCGACGGGTGGGTGTGGGGTTCAGGACTGGGCCGGGTCACGGTGCGGTTCGAGACGCGTCACACGCCGCCCGGGCCGGTGCGGACGTTCTCGGTCGACGATCCGGCACTACGTCCACAGCCACTGGACGGCAACAGATAGCGTCGCCTCATGACGTCGCCCCTGACTCCGCCGATCGCCGACCGCCGTCCGACCGAACGGGTCCATCACGGTGATCGTGTCGTCGACGACTTCGAGTGGTTGCGCGACGCCGACGACCCGGCGACCCTGGCCTACCTCGAGGCCGAGAACGCCTACACCTCCGCCCGCACGGAGCACCTGGAGAAGCTGCGCGGTCAGATCTTCGACGAGATCAGGTCACGCACGCAGGAGACCGACCTC
>DATMSF010000079.1:0-2674 GCA_035565535.1 Aeromicrobium sp. | reverse complement strand
TTTCGAGCCGCGGTCGACGACCTCAGGCGGACAGGTGGCACCCGCACGATCGATGCCGGTGGCCACGAGTACCGCATCGTCGTCCAGCCGTTGACCGACGCCGCCGGGGACTCGGCGTTCGTGGTGACGCACGACGTCACTGCTGCCGGCGCCGATCTGCGCGAGTCGATGATCACCTATGCCCTGCTGGCCGCCCTCGCCGTCATCGTCGTCGCCGGCCTGGCGTCGTGGGTCGTCGGCCGCCTGCTGGCGCCGCTGCGATCCTTGCAGCACACCGCGCATGCCATCTCCGGCGGCGACCTGACGACTCGTGTCCCCGTGACGGGCCACGACGACGTCAGCGAGCTGCAGGTCACCTTCAACAGCATGCTCGACCGCATCGAGGCGGCGTTCGCGGCCCAACGCCAGCTGCTCGACGACGCCGGTCACGAGCTGCGTACTCCGCTGACGGTGCTGCAGGGCCATCTGGAGGTGCTCGACGCCTCGGATCCACGCGATGTCGAGGCGACGCGCACGTTGCTGCTGGACGAGATCGACCGGATGTCGCGCCTGGTCGACGACCTGCTGATGCTGGCCAAGGCCCGCCGCCCCGACTTCGTGATGCGTGAGCCGACCGATGTCGACCAGCTGACGCGCGGCGTGCTCGACCGAGCGAGAGGTCTGGGCGACCGGACCTGGGTCCTCGAGGACTCGGCGCAGGTCCACGCGTCGCTCGATGCCCAGCGGCTGACACAGGCGCTGCTGCAGCTGTGTGACAACGCCGTGAAGCACACGGCGCCCGGCGACGAGATCGCGATCGGCTCGCGTGTCGACGGCGACACCGTGGAGCTCTGGGTCCGCGACACCGGAACCGGGGTCGATCCGTCGATCCGTGACGAGGTGTTCGAACGGTTCACCCATGCCGGCACCGCAGGTCCCGGATTCGGACTCGGGCTGTCGATCGTGCGCGCGATCTGCCGCGCCCACGACGGAGATGTCACGCTGGACCCAACCACCGCCGGCGCTGGGTCCGGCGCCACGTTCCGCATCCGTATCCCTACCCGGAGTCGCCCATGAGTCGCATCCTGATCGTCGAGGACGAGGAGCGCATCGCGTCCTTCCTGGCGAAGGGGCTGACCGCCGAGGGCTTCACGACGACGGTCGTCGCCGACGGGGTCACGGGCCTGGACTACGCGGTGACGGGAGAGTTCGACCTGGTCGTCCTCGACATCGGGTTGCCGGGCCTGGACGGGTTCTCGGTGCTCGACCGGCTGAAGGTCGACCGACCCGAGCTGCCCGTCATCGTGCTGACGGCACGGGACTCGGTGACCGACACGGTCACGGCCCTGGAGGGCGGTGCCGCCGATTACATGGCCAAGCCGTTCAAGTTCGCCGAGCTGGTCGCACGCGTCAAACTGAGGTTGCGAGGTGTCGGCGAGGCGGCACCCGCCGACGAGCTGGTCGTCGGCGACGTCCGCCTGGACCTGCGTCGCCGCACGGCCTACAAGGCCGGGCGCGAGGTCGAGTTGTCCGCTCGCGAGCTGACCCTCGCCGAGGTGTTGATGCGCAACTCGGGGCTGATCATGTCGCGCGAGCAGCTGCTCTCCCAGGTGTGGGGCTACGACTTCGATCCGGGCTCCAACGTCGTGGACGTCTACATCGGGTACCTGCGCAAGAAGCTCGGCAGCGACCTCGTCACCACGGTCCGCGGGCTCGGCTACCGGGTCGACGCCTAGGTCTACAGCCGAATCGAGAAACCGGACAGTCGCGCCTTCGGCAGCCCGGCGACCAACGGATCCAGCCGGTCGCTGACCTGCCGAGCAATCGGACGGTCGACCGGGTCGGGCGACAGGCAATCGGTGATGATCCGGCCCAGCTCGGGGTTCACGAAGTCGGGAAGCGCGTGCGGCTGCTCCGACAGCTGAGCCCACCGCGGCTCGCGGTCGAACGCGCGGAATCCCGCGGCAGCCCGGAAAAGCGTCGCACCCAGACCCCACACGTCGCTGGCCGCTCCGACGACTCCGCGCTGGTGCGGTGCGCACTGCTCGGGAGCCATGTACTCGTCGCTGCCGACCGGATACGTCAGCTCGCGAGCCTCGTCGGTCGTCATCGCGACGCTGAAGTCGATCAGCTTCGCCGGCGCGCCGGTCACGACGTTGCTCGGTTTGATGTCCAGATGGCACAGGCCGAGCCCGTGCACGTAGTGCAGCGCCGAGCACAGGTCGACCGCGACCGCGAGCAGCTGGTGCTCGGGCAGGTGGCCGAATCGCGAGATCAACGCCGACAAGGTCGGGCCGTCGACGTGCTCGATCACCAGGTAGGGGCGCTCGGCCTCGTCGTCGTAGGCGAACAACCGCGCGATCCCCGGGTGGCTCAGTGACGACAACAGCTCGAGCTCTCGCCGGTAGGCCGCGATCGTCGGCTCGTCCTCGACGAGGTGCTCCCGCAGGACCTTGACCACGACGGGCGCCAGCAGGCGGTCGTCGAAGGCCAGCCACGCCTCGTACGACGCGCCGCCGCCGAGCTCCTTGATGCCGGTCAGACCGGGGGCGAGCTCGACCCCGCCCCCGGTCGTCGTCGGTTCTGCCACGATCAGTCGCCTCAGGTGTTCGAGGTGGGCTTGGACGGCGACGACACGGCGGTGTTCTTCGTCGGTGTCGAGCTGACCGTCTTGGCCGTGTTCTTGGTCGGCGCC
>DATMSF010000078.1:0-2280 GCA_035565535.1 Aeromicrobium sp. | reverse complement strand
AACTACGTGATCCCCAGCGTCTTCCACCCCGACGTCCACGAACGCGTCGCCGCCGCCGTCCGGCGGGCCGTCGAACAGCGCTGAGCACGGCGGTCCGCCGCTACGATGCAGCAATGGCCCTGCTGCGAGCCTCGGACGCGGACCGCGACGCGTGCATCGAGACGCTCAACGCGGCCTTCGCCGACGGCCGCCTGACCGACGCCGAGCGCACCCTGCGGGTGGGTCGTGCGCTGACGGCCGTGACGAGACGTGACCTGGCGGGCCTCCTTGGTGACCTGGAACCGCGACCTACGCCGTCGAGCCCGTCGATGACTGACGCGGCCGGCGATCGTCGGACGCGCGGACTCCTCCTCGTGGTACTCGCCGCCGTCGTCCTCGTGGGCTTCGCTATCGCGGGAGTGCTCAGCGCGGGAACGTCTGAGGGTGAGGCCGGTGGCCCGGCCGAGACCGTCGATGTCGTCGACCCGGTGGCCTCGCCGGCGGCGTCGGAACTGCACACCGTCGATGGATACCGCACGTTCGTCGAGGCGGTGCGCGAGAAGTTCGGCTCCTCGACGGTCGTCGAAGCCGTGCTCTATCCCGACTACGCCAGCGTCACCGTGCCGGTCGACGGTAGTCCCAACCGCGTCGAGCGGTGGTACTACCGCACCGGCTTCGACGACAACACCGTGCAGCGCAGCACCCGCTCGAGCTCGGAGCAGGTCGACGTCGACCTGGCCGACGTCGACGCCGCCCGACTGGTCGAGCACCTGGTCGAGGCACCCAAGGCGCTGAACGTGGCCGACTCGACCAACCGGTACGCCATCATCGGACGACAGCCCGCCGGCGCCGACGTGGGGTACGCGATCTATGTGTCCAACGAGTACAGCGAGAGCGGCTACTGGCGGTTCACGCTCGACGGTCGCGAGCAGGACCGCAGGCCTTTCGCGACATTCGAGGGTCAGTCGTAGTTGGGGTTGTTGTGGCTCGGCAGGTTGATGTTGATGTCCTGGCCCTCGCCGAGGAAGAACAGCACGGCCAGACGCAGGAACTCATCGAACGTCCAGTAGCCGGGCGGCGCCCACGGCATGTACGACATGCCTTCACGGAACGCCACGAACGGCGGCCAGCCCATCGAGACGAACGCGTCCATGGCCGGTTCGCGGGGGACGGCGATCCAGTCGGCGATCTGGTTGCCCAACGTGTAGCGGGCGAACGCGTGCATCATCGGCTTGGTCATCCCCTGGTCGTACTCGGCCGCCAGGTTCATCAGCTCTTTCGACAGCTGCTTGCCCTCGTAGGTCGGCGCCAGGATCGGATCGACGATGTAGGTCGACTGGGTGTTGGCCGTGGCCCACGTCGCCGGGATGTACTGGTCCTCGACGCCGAGCATGTGGGCGGTGATCTGCCACAGGTGCAAGAAGGCGTCCGCCTCGGCGCTGGTCATCTTGATCTTCCACGCCTTGATCTTGTTGTAGGCGAACGTGGCCAGGCTGTGCCAGGTGACCATGATGTCGGCCTGGCTGATCGGGATGGTCTCGTCGGCGGCTCCCTGCCAGTGGTTCGACTGGGGAAGCAGGTGGCGGACGGCGGCGTGGACCAGGCGGGTCTTGATGCAGGTCACGATCATGCTGCCGCTTCCCGCGTAGGCGTCCTGCTCGCCGATGTCGTAGCCCAGGGTCGCGGTCTTGGCGATGCGGTCCTTCATGTCGGCGCCACCGGCGGAGTAGTAGACGGCACGCGCTTCTCGCGGGATCGCGCAGCTCATCATCCCGCTGCCCATGCCGTAGAGGACGCCGAGGTACAGCCCCTTCCTGGTGTAGAAGTCGAAGGCCTTGGCCAGCTTGGCTTGATCGACCCAGGAGGGGAGCTGGCGTGCCTGCTCGATGAAGTCGTGCAGGTCGGCCGGCAGGCCGACGGGGAGCGGTTGGTCGTTGCGGGTCCAGTTCTCCAGCAGCGAGTTGACCAGGTCGACCTGGCCGTTGGCGTACAGCGACGCGACGATCGTGTCGGCCTGCGGGTCCCAGACCCATGCCGGATCCGCGCCGTTGCCCGAACCGGCCACCGATCCGGTCGAGGACCAGTCCCAGGCCGCCGCGGGGGAGACGATGCCGAGCGCGCCGAGGGCACCGGCTCCGGCGCCGACGAGAAGGGTTCGCCGCTTGATGTCACTGACCATGGGAGCACCTGCCTGATACGTTGATACAGGAGTTGTATCATCGTATCACGAGTGTGGCGTGGGTCACAAGCACCGATGCGGGACACTGGGTTCGACGAGAGCGTCCAAGGAGGTGCGATGAC
>DATMSF010000077.1:0-1596 GCA_035565535.1 Aeromicrobium sp. | reverse complement strand
TGGAGCCGGTGGCCGAGCAGCTGGACTGCGTGGAGGAGCTGGGCGGAATCCACGACATCATCCGCGACGGCGCGTCGTATCAACGGCAGCGGACGGTCGCTGCGCAGAACGATGGACGGCTCGATGCGGTCGTGCGGTCGTTGATCGAGGAAATGCGGGCGGGTCGTCCGTTGTTGACATCGTCATGACTGCAGAGATTTCCGCCGAGACCGAGAACGTCGACTTCTGGTTCGATCCGCTGTGCCCTTTCGCGTGGATCACCTCGCGATGGATGCTCGAGGTCGAGCAACACCTGGACGTGCACACCACGTTCCACGTCATGAGCCTGTCGGTGCTCAACGAGGACAAGGACGTGCCACAGTCGTACAAGGAGATGATCGAGCGCGGCTGGGGTCCGGTTCGGCTGGCGATCGCCGTCGAGCAGCAGCACGGACAGCAGGCGCTGCGCGAGTTCTACACCGCGATCGGTACGCGCAAGCACAACCAGGAACGCGAGTTCAGCCACGAGCTGTACGTCGAGGTGCTCCAGGAGATCGGACTGCCCACGGAGCTGGCGGACGCCGCTGACGACGCGTCGTTGGACGAGGCGGTTCGCGCTTCGCACGCTGACGGCATCGGTCGCGTCGGCGAAGAGGTCGGTACGCCGATCGTCGCCGTGGGTGGTGTGGCGTTCTTCGGCCCGGTCCTGACCAGCATCCCCCGTGGTGAGGACGCCGTGAAGGTCTTCCAGGGTGCCCGCCTTCTGGCCGGCTATCCCGACTTCTTCGAGCTCAAGCGCACCCGCACAGGCACCCTCAACTTCGACTGACCGCCGATCCCCGGGGGCGGTGACTTAGCGACCTAACGCCAGCGCGAGGTGGCTGGGCGACGTATCAGAGGGTCTGATGGGTCGCGTAACCACCGGAGAATCCGATACGTCGCCAAGTCACCGCCCTCCCGGGAGTCGTGGTGGTCGCGCGGGCCGAAGTCGTGACCGGTAGTTTCGAGGCAGTTGTCCACGTCCTGAGGAGCACGTCCCGATGCGCGTCCACATCGCCGCCGACCATGCCGGATTCGAGCTGAAGACCCACCTGATCGACTGGTTGACCCAGAACGGTCACGAGCCGGTCGACCACGGGGCTTTCGCGTACGACGCCGACGACGACTACCCGCCGTTCTGCGTCGACGCCGCGACCGCAGCGGTGGCCGAGCCCGACTCCCTGGCGATCGTGATCGGTGGTTCCGGCAACGGTGAGCAGATCGCAGCCAACAAGGTGCAGGGGGCGCGCGCTGCGTTGGCGTGGAGCACAGAGACGGCCGCTCTGGCACGCGAACACAACAACGCGCAGATCATGGCGATCGGTGCCCGGATGCACACGCTCGACGAGGCCACCGCGATCGTGTCGACGTTCCTGACGACCCCATGGAGCCAGACGGCGCGCCATCAGCGTCGAATCGACCTGCTGCTGACCTACGAGGAGACCGGCCGATTTGCCTGAAGGTCACACCCTCCACCGGTTGGCGCGGGACCTGACCGACGCGTTCGCGGGTCGGCCCACGCACTCGGTCAGCCCGCAAGGGCGCTTCGCCGCTGAAGCCGAGCACCTCGATGGGCGG
>DATMSF010000076.1:0-8086 GCA_035565535.1 Aeromicrobium sp. | reverse complement strand
TGTGGCTGTGCAGGTCACCCCGCAGCAGCAGCCGCCGCAGCTCGGCACCACCGTCGGCCGTCGCCACCGGGTCCATCGTCAGAAGCCGAGCTTGCGCAGCTGCTTGGGATCGCGCTGCCAATCCTTGGCGACCTTGACGTGCAGGTCCAGGAACACCGGGGTACCGAGCAGCTTCTCGATCTGGGTGCGTGATGCCGTGCCGATCTGCTTGAGCCGGGCGCCCTGCCGACCGATCACGATGCCCTTCTGGCTATCGCGCTCGACGTAGACGTTGACACGCACGTCCAGCAGCGGCTTGTCGGCCGGCCGGTCCTGTCGCGGGACGACCTCGTCGACCACGACGGCCAACGAGTGCGGCAGCTCGTGCCCCAACCCCTCCAGTGCCGACTCCCGAACGATCTCGGCGATCAACGTCTCCTCGGGCTCGTCGGTCAGCTGGCCGTCGGGATACAGCGGCGGCCCTTCGGGCAGCAGGGCCAGCAGCAGACCCGCGAGCAGCTCGACCTGGTCGTTGGCGACGGCCGACACCGGCACGATCTCGGCCCACTCGATCCCCGCCTCGGCACCGGCCTGCTGGACCGCCAGCAGCTGCTCGCCGAGTCGCTGCGGACCGACCACGTCAGTCTTGGTCACGACGGCGACCTTCGGGGTGCGCTTGACCGCTGCGAGCTCGCGCATCAGAAACCGGTCGCCCGGCCCGATGGTCTCGTCGGCCGGGACGCACAGGCCGATGACGTCGACCTCGGCCCACGTCTCGCGCACGAGGGCGTTGAGCCGTTGACCGAGCAGGGTGCGTGGCTTGTGCAGACCCGGCGTGTCGATCAGCACGATCTGCCCCTCGGGCCGGTGCACGAGTCCGCGGATGGCGTGGCGGGTCGTCTGCGGACGAGAGGACGTGATCGCGACCTTGTCGCCGACCAGGGCGTTGGTCAGCGTCGACTTGCCCACGTTGGGCCGCCCGACGAAGCAGGCGAACCCGGAGCGGAATGCGCTCACGTGGTCAGCTCCTCGACGACCGCACCGCCGGCGTCGGCGACGTAGACCCGAACGCCCGCACCGCCCAGGTCCCGAACCGCGTCGACCGCGACGACGTCACTGATGACGGCGGCGGCCTCCAGGCCTTTCGCGCCCGACGACACCGCCATCGCCACCGCCAGGTCCAGTGCGCTGATAGTCAGCGACGGCAAGGTCACCCCGGCAGCTGCGTACGTGCGTCCGTCCAGGTCGCGGACCGCGGCGCCGTCGGCCGCCCGCGTGCGGGCTCTCGATGCCCGCGCGAGCGTCACGATCTTGGCGTCCTCAGGAGTCAACGGATCCATGGCCCGAGGCTACCGAGGTCTCGGCGTCCACCGCCGTGACGGCCGGTGCGAGTCGGCTCAGGTGCACCCGTCCGATCCGGTTGCGGCGACCGGACGGCGCCTCCGCGGTCAGCTCGAGTCCTTCGACCTGGACCGACGTGCCCGGGATCGGTACCCGTCCCAGGTGCTTGGCCAGCAGGCCGCCGACGGTGTCGACGTCCTCGTCGTCGATCGAGATCCCCGTCAGCTCCTCCAGGTCGTCGATGTCGAACCGGACGCTGACGCGCCACGACCCGTCGGCCAACGTCTCGACCTCCTCGGGTTCGTCGTCGTACTCGTCGGTGATCTCGCCGACGATCTCCTCGAGGATGTCCTCGATCGTGACCATCCCCGACGTGCCGCCGTACTCGTCGACCACGATCGCGACGTGCGTGCGCTGGGCCTGCATCTCGCGCAACAGGTCGTCGGCGTGCTTGGTGTCGGGGACGAACAGGCACGGACGCACGATCGACTCGACCTTCTCGGTCGTCTCGGCGACGTGGTTGTCGAAGACCCGCTTGGTGATGTCCTTCAGATAGGCCATCCCGATGACGTCGTCGAGGCTCTCCTCGACCACCGGGATGCGCGAGTAGCCACTGCGCAGGGCCAGTGACATCGCCTGACGCAGGGTCTTGCCCTGCTCGATGTAGACCAGGTCGGGTCGCGGCACCATGACCTCGCGCACGATCGTGTCGCCGAGCTCGAAGACCGACTGGATCATCTTGGACTCGTCGGTCTCGATCAACGAGCTGGCTGCCGCCAGATCGACCAGCTCCCGCACCTCGACCTCGGACGCGAACGGCCCTTCCTTGAACCCGCGACCGGGAGTCAGCGCGTTGCCGAGCACGATCAACACCTGAGGCAGCGGCCCCAGCAGTCGTGTCAGGACCACCACAACCGACGACGTCACCAGGGCGATTCCCTCGGCGCGTTGGCGGCCCAACGTCCGCGGCCCGACCCCGATCAGCACGAAGCTGACGAACGCCATGACCGCCACGGTCAACGCGATGCGGGTCCACTCCCCGTCGATGCGATCGGCCACGTAGAACGCCACCAGGACCACCGCAGCGGTCTCGGCCGCGACGCGCAGCAACAACATCGTGTTGATGTACGGCGCGGGATCGTCGAGCATCTTGACCAGCCGTGAGGCACCGACCTTGCCGTCGTCGCGCAACTCCTCGGCCCGTGCCTTGGAGAACGCCGAGATGGCGGCGTCGATGCTGGCGAAGACACCTGCCAGTGCGGCCAACGCGGCCGCGATGATCAGCGTCAAGCCGCTCATGGCCGTCCGCTCACGGTGCCCTCGGCGTCCGGGTCGACACCCGACACGGCCAGCTGCTGCCACTCGACCAGCAACCGGCCCTGGATGCCGAACATCTCCTGGTGCTCCTGCGGATCGGCGTGGTCGTAGCCCAGCAGGTGCAAGATGCCGTGGACGGTCAACAGCTCCATCTCGTCCTGCGCCGAGTGACCCGCCGCAGGAGCTTGCTGCTCGGCCACCTGCGGACACAAGGCGATGTCACCCAGATAGCCCTCCGACGCTTCCGCGTCGTCACGGCCCGGCGTCAATTCGTCCATCGGGAACGACAGCACGTCGGTGGCGCCCTTCTTGTCCATCCACGTCTCGTTCAACCGCGTGATCGTGTCGACGTCGACCAACCGCAGCGTCAGCTCGGTGGCCGGGTGCAACCGCATGCGTCGCATCGTGAAACGGCACAGCTTCGTCAGCGCGACGACGTCGGCCTCGGCGCCGGACTCATTGAGAACGTCGACGTTCACCCGACTCCTCGCTCCTCCTGCGATCGGCCTCGTAGCTGTCGTAGGCCTCGACGATGCGACCCACGAGCCGGTGCCGCACGACGTCTTGAGCCGTCAGCATCGAGAAGTGGATGTCCTTGACGTCGGACAGGATCTCGCGGACGACCCGCAGTCCGCTGCGGGTCCCGGTCGGCAGGTCGACCTGGGAGATGTCGCCGGTGACGACCATCTTGGAACCGAAGCCCAAGCGGGTCAGGAACATCTTCATCTGCTCCGGCGTGGTGTTCTGCGCCTCGTCGAGGATGATGAACGAGTCGTTGAGGCTGCGCCCACGCATGTAGGCCAGCGGCGCTACCTCGATGACGCCCGAGGTGAGCAACTTGGGGATCGACTCGGGGTCGATCATGTCGTGCAGCGCGTCATACAGCGGACGCAGGTAGGGGTCGATCTTCTCGCTGAGCGTTCCGGGCAGGAAGCCCAGGTTCTCCCCGGCCTCGACGGCGGGGCGGGTCAAGATGATCCGATTGACCTCCTTGGCCTGCAGGGCCTGGACCGCCTTGGCCATCGCGAGGTAGGTCTTGCCGGTGCCGGCCGGGCCGATGCCGAACACGACGGTGTGCTTGTCGATGGCATCGACGTACCGCTTCTGGTTCAGCGACTTGGGACGGATCGTGCGTCCGCGGCTCGACAAGATGTCGAGGCTGAGCACCTCGGCGGGCTTCTCCTCGGTCTCGGCACGCAACATCGCGATGCTGCGCTCGACCGTCTCGGTGGTCAGGTGCTGGCCCGTGCGCACGATCGTCACCAGCTCGTCGAGCAGCCGCTCGATCAGGGCGGCCTCGGACGGTTCGCCGGTCACCGTGACGGCGTTGCCGCGCACGTGGATGCGCGCGTCGAAGGCACCCTCGATGATGCGCAGGAACTCATCGGCCGGCCCGAGGAGGGCGACCGCGGAGACGCTGGTCGGAATCGTGAAGGAGTGCGCGGGCGCGGGCACCCGGTCGGCGGAGTCGTCGTCAGTCATGTGCCTTCCATGGTACGCAATCGGGCCCGCCGGTCACCTGCTCAGCCCGGTGGCCAGGTCAGCGATCGGCCCGACAACACGTGTCCGTGGCAGTGGAAGACGGTCTGGAACGCATCGGCCCCCGTGTTGAACACCAGTCGGTACGACCCGGTGCCCTCGTCCTCGGCGACACGACGCGCCTCCCGCAGCAGCGCCACCGCCGCCTCCGGATCGGCCTCGGCCAGGCTGCCGATGTCGGGCTGGTGGACCCGGGGAATCACCAGGACGTGCGTCGGGGCCTGCGGGTTGATGTCACGAAACGCCACTGTGTGCTCGGTCTCCCCCACCTTCTCCGCCGGGACCTGCCCCCCGACGATCTTGCAGAACAGACAATCTGGATCGCTCATCCCCCATGTCTACCCCACACCCCGTCTCGCGGGCTCGACGGTTTACCAACTTAAGTTGGTAAACCACCACTATCTTCGGGTTGCTACCCCACGATTGGTCACCTTTACCAACTTAAGTTGGTAAACCGCCCCCGCTACCGGAAGGCGTCCTTGACCTTGCCGAAGAACGACTTGTGGTGGGCGTCGAGGACGGCTTGGGGGCGCTCCTCGCCGCGGAGCTTGGCGAGCTGGGTCAGCAGCTCGACCTGTTGGTCGTCGAGCTTGTCGGGTGTCTCGACCACGATCTGGACCTTCAGATCGCCACGACCCGTGCCGCGCAGCCGGGGCACGCCCTCGCCCTTGACGGTCAGGACGGTCCCGGTCTGGGTGCCGGGCGCGACGTCGAGCGGCACGCTGCCGTCCTCGGCCAACGTCGGTAGGTCCAGATGAGCTCCCAGGGCCGCCGCGGTCATCGGCAGCGTCACCTGGCAGTGCAGCTCGTCGCCCTTGCGGGTGAACACCGGGTGCTTCGCGACGTTGATCTCGAGGTACAGGTCACCGGCCGGACCGCCGCCGGGCCCGACCTCGCCCTCGCCGCTGAGCTGGATCCGCGTGCCCTGGTCCACCCCCGGCGGGATCGACACGTTGATGGTGCGCCGCGACCGCACCCGTCCCTCGCCGGCGCACTCGTTGCACGGGTCGGGAATCGTGGTGCCGTAACCCTGACAGGCCGGACACGGGCGGACGGTCCGGATGTCGCCGAGCAGTGACCGCTGGACCTGCTGGACGTCGCCGCGCCCGTGGCACGTCCGGCACTGGACCGGCTCGACGCCCTCGGCCGCGCCGCTGCCGCTACACGTGGAGCACACCACCGCGGTGTCGACCTTGATCTCCTGGTCGACGCCGAACACGGCCTCGGCGAGCGTGATGTTGAGCCGCAACAGGGCGTCCTGGCCGCGCTGAGTACGCGGACGCGGGCCACGTCCGCCGCCGCCGAAACCGCCACCGTTGCCGCCGAAGAAGGCGTCCATGATGTCGTCGAAGCTGAAGCCCTGACCGAACCCGCCGCCCTGGCTGTTGCGCAGCGGATCGCCGCCGCGGTCGAACGTGGCCCGCTTCTGCGGGTCCGACAACACCTCGTAGGCGACCGTGACCTCCTTGAACCGGTCGGCCGCATCGGGGGCGTCGTTGACGTCCGGGTGCAGCTCGCGTGCCTTGCGGCGGTACGCCTTCTTGATCTCCTCAGGGGTGGCGTCGCGCGATACGCCCAGGGCTGCGTAGTAGTCGGCCATCAGTGGTCGAGGCTCCAGTTGTCGTTGAGGGTGCGGCCCACGTACCGGGAGACGGCAGCGACCGCAGCAATGGTCGAGGGATAGTCGATTCGCGTCGGCCCGAGCGTGCCGAGATTGGCCAGCGCCTGATCCTCTGTGCCGTAGCCACTGGCCACGATCGCCGTCGACGACAGCGACTCCAGGCCGGTCTCGTGGCCAATGCGCACCGACACGCCCGAGGTGGCCTCGCCCAACAGCTTGAGCAGCACGACCTGCTCCTCCAACGCCTCCAGCACCGGCCGGATCGCCGAATCGAAGCCGGCGCCGAAGCGGGCCAGGTTCGACGTGCCGCCGACCACGATGCGCTCGTCGGAGCGTTCGTTGGAGAAGATCTGCGACAGCGTGGCGACGATCGTGCTGACGACGGGCCGGTCGTTGACGGTGAAGGTCTCGATCGTGTCCGACAGCGCCAGCGTCGCGTCCGGGAGACGTAGACCGACGGCCGACGACACGATGCGAGTGCGCAGGTCGGCCATCAGGTCCTCGTCGAGCTCGTCGCCGAGCTCGACGATGCGCTGCTCGACCCGGCCGCTGCTGGAGATCACGACGACTAGGACACGGCCACCGCCCATCGGGACGATCTCGATGTGCCGGACGGTCGAACGCGTCAACGACGGGTACTGCACGACGGCGACCTGCTGGGTCAGCTGGGCCAGCACCTTCACGCTCCGCTGCACGACGTCGTCGACGTCGACCGAGCCGGCCAGGAAGCGTTCGATGGCGCGACGTTCGGCGCTGGACAACGGCTTGACGGTCGACAGCCGGTCGACGAAGAGGCGGTATCCCTTGTCGGTGGGGATCCGCCCCGCGCTGGTGTGGGGCGCGGTGATGTAGCCCTCGTCCTCCAGCGCGGCCATGTCGTTGCGAATCGTGGCGGGTGAGACCCCCAGCTGATGCCGCTCCAGCAGGGCCTTGGATCCCACCGGCTCCTGAGTCGCGACGTAGTCCTCGACGATCGCCCGGAGGACGTCGAGTCGTCGCTCGTCCGACATGTCGTTCCCCTTTCGCAGTCATCGGCGGGTCCGCTGGCACTCACCGGCGCCAAGTGCCAGTCTATCGAAGTGGAGTTGGAGATCTCGGGTCACGACCGGACGCTGACGTACCGGCCCCGCGAAGTGACCCTCAGCGATGGCACCAGGCTCGTGCACACGTCGTTGGGTGGCGATCTGGAGTCGGTGTGGGCGGGCGATCTGGGCGACCGCTACGTCGAGGTCGTGCACCTCGGCCCCGGACCCGTTGGCGGTGAGCTCATCGTCGTCGACGCCACGACGAAGACCGTCGCGATCGGCGACCTGTACACCGACGACGTCCCTGCCGTCACGCCCGACTGGCCGGCGACGATCGACCTGGTCCTGGGCCTGCTGACGGCCGACACCACCGTCGTCACGTCGGCCGGGACGGTCGATCGCGAGACGATCGAGGCGTTCCATCAACGTCTGCTCGGAGCGCTCCATGGGTGATCGATACGGATCGGACGTGCTGTCGGGCGACTGGCGCAAGCCCGCGCGGGGACGCACCGTGGACCAGCCGGCCACGACCGGACTGGTCGTCGAGGAGGCCACGACGGGATTCTGCGGCGAGATCGTCCGGGTCGAGAACGGCATCGTGGTGCTGGAGGACCGGCACCTCAAGCAGCGAGCCTTCCCCCTCGGCCCCGGCTTCCTCCTGGAGGGTCGCCCGGTCGCCCTGGTGAACCCGCCCAGGGGCCCGGTTCGGCCGGCCCGCACCGCGTCGGGTTCGACCAAGGTTCACGGCCTCCGGGCCAAGGTCGCCCAGCCGAGTCGGATCTGGGTCGAGGGACGCCACGACGCCGAGCTGGTCGAGAAGGTGTGGGGTGACGACCTGCGCGTCGAGGGTGTCGCGGTCGAGTACCTCGGTGGCGTCGACGACCTGGTCGCTGCCGTCGAGGAGTTCGCGCCGACGCAGGACCGCCGACTCGGCATCCTGGTCGACCACCTGGTCCCGGGCTCGAAGGAGTCACGCCTGGCCGACCAGCTGTCGGGTCGGCCGCACGTGCTGGTCGTCGGGCATCCGTTCGTCGACGTGTGGCAGTCGGTCAAGCCCGAGCGGCTCGGCATCGATGCGTGGCCGCGGATTCCCCGCGGCACGGACTGGAAGCACGGCGTCTGCGAGGCCATGGGATGGCCGCACGCCCATCAGGCCGACATCGCCCACGCGTGGCAGCACATCCTCAAGCAGGTGCGCACCTACGCCGATCTCGAGCCCTCGCTGCTGGGCCGGGTCGAGGAGCTGATCGACTTCGTCACCGCG
>DATMSF010000075.1:0-2764 GCA_035565535.1 Aeromicrobium sp. | reverse complement strand
GCGATGGCAGCCATGGTGTTGACGACGGTGTCGTGCAGGATGCGCGCCTGGTCGGCCGACTCCCGCGCCGCATGTCGCGATGCCGCGTCGCGACGGCGGGCATCGTCGAGCACCACCAGCACACCGGCGGCAGCGCTCAAGCAGATCAGGCTGAGCGCGACGGCCACCACGAGCGGGCGTGGCGTGGCTCGTCGCGGAAGGACAACCCGACGGTGCTGATCGCCAGGCAGAGGCCGGCCAACGCGTACCCCTGCCAGCCTCCCAACGACAGCACAGGTGTCGCGCCCACGATGGTGACGGTGAACAGCGCGGCGAAGCCGACCGCTGTGGTGATCGAGTCGACGACGGCCAGGTCGACGGCTGAGACCGCGTACGCGAAGCAGAAGCCACCGAATGCGAACCCGGGCCAGCGATAGGCGATCACCATCACCGCTGCCACGGCAGCATGCGCAAGGGCTTGCGCGGTTGCCGACATTCCGGAGGGCGCGAAGCAGGCGATGACGGCCACCACCGCCTGCCACATGGCCAGGCCACCCACACCGCCGCGTCGGAAGGACTCGACCATGCCGTCGGCAGATGATGATGGTTGCCGCGCACCGCGAGCGGACATGCAGCCTCCAGGTCGTACCGGTGAGTTCACCTCATCGTAGTGGTCGAGCCCCTGCGTTACCGTGACGTCATGCGGCTGCGGATCGACCTGTCCTACGACGGGACCAGCTTCCACGGGTGGGCGACTCAGCCCGGTCTTCGCACGGTCCAGGAGACAGTGGAGCGCGCAATCGCAACGGTGCTCCGGCTGGATCAGCAGCCGTCGTTGACGTGTGCCGGGCGCACTGACGCCGGCGTTCACGCCCGCGGACAGGTGGTCCACGTCGATCTCGATGACGTCGATCCGGCCATGCTGAACCGCCGATTGCGCCGGATCCTGCCGCCCGATATCGTGGTGCGAGCCGTCGCACCCGCACCTGACGGATTCGATGCACGGTTCGCCGCGATCGAGCGCCGCTACGTCTACCGATTGTGTGACGGCGTGCCCGACCCGCTGGCCCGGGCGTCGGTCGTGGCGTGGCCGAAGCCGCTCGACGTCGACCTGATGAATCAGGCCGCTCAACACCTGATCGGCGAGCACGATTTCGCCTCGTTCTGCAAGAAGCGTGAGGGGGCGACGACGATCCGCACCCTGGTGGAGCTGTCCACGCGCCGCGCCGGTCCGACCATCGAGACGACGGTGCGGGCCGATGCGTTCTGCCACTCGATGGTCCGCTCGCTGATGGGCGCGCTGACGGCGGCCGGCGAGGGTCGCCATCCCGCCGACCTGACAGCCGACCTGATGGCTGCCAGGAAGCGGGATCCTCGCGTGCGGGTCATGCCGGCACACGGTCTGACTCTCGAGGAGGTGGTGTATCCCCCCGACGACGGACTGGCTGCCCGCGCACGGCAGTCGCGTCGCCGGCGAGACGAGCCGTCGATCACCGCTCAGCCCGGTCATGGCTGAGCACAGCTACGGACTGGTCGTGTATCGGCGCGTCGGTGCCGAGCTCGAGGTGCTGATCGGCCACATGGGCGGTCAGCACTGGGCGAACAAGGACGAGCACGCGTGGTCGATCCCGAAGGGAGCTGCCGACCCGTCCGAGGATCCCATCGCGGCCGCTCGGCGCGAGTTCGGCGAGGAGCTGGGGTTCGCTGCGCCCAGCGGCGCGTTGATCGACCTGGGCAGCATCACGCAACGCGGCGGAAAAGTGGTCTGCGCGTGGGCGGTCGAAGGTGATCCGGCGCTCGCGGACTTCCGACCCGGGCAGTTCTCGATGCAGTGGCCACCACGGTCGGGACGACTGCAGACGTTTCCCGAGGTCGACCGGGTCAAGTGGGTAAGCCTCGATCAGGCCCGAACGCTGCTGGTCGCTGCGCAGGCGACGTTCCTGGACCGACTGGCCATCGCGCTCGCTGCGGGCTGAGACAATGACCCGGTGACCGATCACTACTTCGCCGGCGACCCGACGACGCCCGACCTGCGACGTGACGTCACCGCCCGCATCTGGGATCACGACCTGACGTTCTCGACGTCGACCGGAGTCTTCGCCCACACCGGGATCGACAAGGCCACCGACGTGCTGTTGCGCTCCGTCGAACCTCCGTCGTCCGGCACTGTTCTGGACCTGGGATGCGGATGGGGCCCCATCGCCTGCGCGCTGGCCGTCACCGAGCCTGCGCTGGACGTGTGGGCCGTCGACATCAACACCCGCGCGCGGGACCTGACTCGGCTCAACGCCGATCGGCTGGGCGCCGAGCTGCACGTCGTGCATCCGGACCAGGTTCCAGCCGACCTGACGTTCGACCAGATCTGGTCCAATCCCCCGATTCGGATCGGCAAGGACGCCCTGCACGAGCTGTTGCTGCAGTGGCTGCCCCGGCTGAGTCCCGACGGCACCGCCTGGCTCGTCGTGGGCAAGAACCTCGGTGCCGACTCCCTCCAGCGCTGGCTGACCGGTCAGGGATGGACCGTTGACCGCTACGCCAGTGCCAAAGGGTTCCGAGTCCTGCGCGTGCGCGCGTCCACGCCCGGATCAGGGTGAGCCGCTCACCGAGCATCTGTGACCGAGAACCGGACGGGGACCGAGCCAGCGGCCCGATCCCGGTCCCGAGTCGATCCTCGATCAGCCCTCGCGTCGTCCGATCAGGACCTTGCGGCCACCCAATCCTGCGGCCAACAGCAGACCCGCTCCCAGTGCACCGTAGGCGGGCCACATCGGGGTCCGCTCAGCTC
>DATMSF010000074.1:0-6996 GCA_035565535.1 Aeromicrobium sp. | reverse complement strand
CGCAGGCGACCAGCACGCGCGGGTTCACGACGCAGCAACCGCCCCACTCGACCCAGCCCTCGCCGCGACACGTGCGGCAGTCGGCGACGGCGTCAGGCTCGTTGTGGCACACGTAGCACAGCAGGTCCATCTCGGCGCTGGGCTCGGTGAACGGGAAGTACGAGGGCCGGAACCGCGTCGTCATGCCCTCGCCGTAGATCGCCTGAGCGAAGTGGTCCAAGGTGCCCTTCAGATGTGCCATCGACAAGCCCTCGTCGATCGCCAAGCCCTCGACCTGGTGGAAGACCGGCGAATGGGTGGCATCGAGCTCATCGGTCCGGAAGACGCGTCCGGGGCAGATGACGTAGATCGGCGGCGTGCGGGTCAGCATCGTGCGGGCCTGGACCGGTGAGGTGTGGGTGCGCAGCACCATTCCCGACTCCTGCGTTCCCGATTCGTCCGATCGCACCCAGAACGTGTCCTGCATCGTGCGCGCCGGATGATCCGGCCCGAGGTTGAGCGCATCGAAGTTCAACCACTCCGCCTCGACCTCCGGACCTTCGGCGACCTCCCAGCCCATCGCGACGAAGATGTCCGCGACACGCTCCTGGATCGTGGTCAGGGGGTGGCGGGCACCGACCGGCTCGACGTCCCACGGCAGCGTGACGTCGACACGTTCGTCGACCAGGCGTCGTTCCTCCTCGGCGGCTTCGAGCTCCGCCGTGCGCTGCGCCAGCAGCCGACCGATCTCGCCGCGGGCCTCGCCCACCAGCCGGCCGGCTTCCTTGCGGTCCTCGACCGGCAGCTGTCCGATCGAACGATTGGCCAGCGCCAGTGGTGACTTGTCACCGACGTGGTCCAGACGAACCTGCTTGAGCTCATCGAGCGAACCAGCCGCCGCGATCGCCGTGAGCGCGTCGGACCGCAGTCGGTCGACGACGTCGGCACTGGGTGCCTCGGGCCCGGACATGCGAACCTTTCGAGAGATGAATCGGTGCTCGCCGAGTCTATCGGCGCGACGCACCCCTCGAATCAGTCGGTCATGCCCTCGGGTTCGTTGACCGGGAGCCACACTCGAATCAGCGCACCGACATCGGCTGCGTCGTCGATGGCGATCGTGCCTCCGTGTTGTTCGACGATGCCTCGCACGATGTACATGCCCAGACCGCTGCCCGCGCCGGGACCGGACCGCCAGAACCGTGAGAACACCCGTTGTCGCGCCTCGATCGGAATGCCCGGCCCGTTGTCCTGGATCAGCAGCTCGACCCCGGCGACCCCCGCATGGGCGACATTCGTGACGGCGACCCGACGCAGGCTGAGCCCGTGGCGGTTGGCGTTCTCGACCAGGTTCGTGATGACTTGGGAGATGCGATCGGCGTCACCCCAGATCAGCTCCAGGTCGGGCGCGGTCTCGATCGGGTACTCCTGGCCCGAGGCAGCTGACACGTTGCGCAACACGCGTTCTACGACCTCGTCGACGCGGACCGGGCCCTGACGCAAGGTCAGCCGCCCGGCATCGATCCGGGCCGCATCGAGCAGCTCGCTGATGAGACGGGTCAGTCGATCGGCGTCGGCGTCGACCGTCTCGAGCATCAGGCGTCGTTGATCGTCGGTGAACTTGTCCCACTTGGTCAGCAGGGTCGACGTGAACCCCTTGATTCCCGTCAACGGCGACCGCAGCTCGTGGGCCGCCGTCGCCACCATGTCCGAGCGTTCGCGATCGCGCTGGTTACGGATGCGGGCGTTGCGGACGCTGACGACGACCTTCTGCACCTTGCCCGCGGGACGGTCACGGATCAGTGCGGCCGTCACCAGGTACTCGCTCCCCCGTGGGGACCACCACGACGACTCGGCCACCCGCTTGCGGATCGCGAGCCCGTCGTACGGGCGCACGACGTCGTACCAGGCATTGCCGTTCAGGTCGTCGAACGGCATCGCGTCGGCCAGGTGCATGCCGATCATCTCGTCACCGACGGCCTTGGCCATCTGGGCGACGCGCTGGTTGACGTACTCGACCGTTCCGTCGGCGCCGGCGACCAGCACACCGTCGGGATGGTCGTCGAAGTCCACGAACCGGAGATTAGTACGAAGTACCTGCACCGACCAGTGTGACGACGATGGCGTGCAGTGACGTCAGTGACGAACTGCAGCCCCGGCGTACAGGCACACCGCGGCTGCGGTGGCCAGGTTCAGGCTCTCGGCTCGCCCGTAGATCGGCACCGCCACGACACGATCGGCCAGCGCACGGACCGACTCCGGCAGACCCCACGCCTCGTTGCCCATCAGCCAGGCCGTCGGCGCAGCCAGGTCCAGATCACGGTCGTAGAGGCCGACGTCGCCGCGTCCGTCCGCGGCCAGGACCTGGAGGCCGGTCGCTCGAAGCCGGTCGATCACGTCGCCGACGTCGCGATGGACCACGACCGGCAGGTGGAACAGGCTCCCGGCCGTCGATCGGACGGCCTTGGGGTTGAGTGGGTCGACACTGTCACCGGCCAGGATGACGGCGTCGGCTCCTGCGGCATCGGCACAGCGAATGACTGCGCCCGCATTGCCCGGATCGCGGACGTCGGCACACACCACGACGTACGAGGCATCAGCGGGGAGCGCGTCGAGCCCGACGACGACGCTGCGGCAGCGGGCGACGACTCCCTGAGGATTGACGGCGTCGGCGATCGTGTCGACGACGTCGTCGGGGCTGACCGTCCACCGCGCGGCGGCGGTGGTCACCAGCTCGGGGTGTCGTGCGGTCGCTTCGGCCGTCGCGAACACCTCGACGACCACGTCGTCGAGCCGGAGCGCCTCGCGCACGGCCTGGGGACCCTCGGCGAGGAAGTCACCGGTCTCGGCCCGGAACGCACGAGTGGCGAGCCTCCGAGCCTGCTTGACCCGTCCGGTGCGGACGGTCGGCTCAGGAGTGCTCGCCACTGGTGGACCAGCCACGTCAGGCGTCGGTCAGGCCGAGGCCTTGGGCGCGTTCACGTCGGCCGGCAGCGCAGCCTTCGCGGTCGCGACGATGGCGCTGAACGCGGCCGGATCGCTGACGGCCAGCTCGGCCAGGATCTTGCGGTCGACCTCGACGCCGGCCAGGTTCAGACCCTGGATGAAGCGGTTGTAGGTCATGCCCTCGGCGCGGACCGCAGCGTTGATGCGCTGGATCCACAGGCGCCGGAAGTCGCCCTTCTTGGCCTTGCGGTCCCGGTAGTTGTAGACCAGCGAGTGGGTGACCTGCTCCTTGGCCTTGCGGTACAGGCGCGAACGCTGTCCGCGGTAGCCGGCAGCCCGCTCGAGGGTCTCGCGGCGCTTCTTCTGTGCGTTGACAGAACGCTTGACGCGTGCCATCTGTCTCTCCTTGGTTCGGGGTCGAGCTCAGGTCTTACAGACCGAGCATCTTCTTGACGCGGGCGGTGTCGGCCTTGGCGACCTCAGCGGTGCCGGACAGACGACGCTTGTGCTGCGAGGTCTTGTGCTCGGCCAGGTGGTAACCGTTGGCCTGCTGACGACGCAGCTTGCCGCTGCCGGTGCGCTTCACACGCTTCTTCATCCCCGAGTGGGGCTTGAACTTGGGCATCTATGCCTCCATGTCCGGGTCGAGGTTCTCTGAACGACGACGGGGCTTCTTGGGTGTTGCGGTCTTGTGGTGTTCCTCGCGATGCGCCTTGTCGGCGGCCTCCACGGCCTCCCGCTCGGCGGCCTTCTCGGCTCGCGCTTGTTCCTTCTCGGCCTTGACCTCGGCCTGGGCCTCGGACTTCTTCTTGTGCGGACCCAGCACCATCGTCATGTTGCGACCGTCCTGGCGTGCATTGGACTCGATGAATCCCAGGTCCTCGACATCTGCGGCGAGCTTCTGCAGCAACCGGTACCCGAGCTCGGGGCGGTGTTGCTCGCGTCCGCGGAACATGATCGTGATCTTGACCTTGTCGCCGGCCTTGAGGAACCGGACGACGTGACCCTTCTTGGTGTCGTAGTCGTGCTGGTCGATCTTGGGCCGGAGCTTCATCTCCTTGATGACGGTGTTCGTCTGGTTGCGACGCGACTCACGGGCCTTCTGGGCGTTCTCGTACTTGAACTTGCCGTAGTCCATGAGACGGCAGACCGGCGGACGGGCCGTCGGGGCGACCTCGACCAGGTCGAGATCTGCTTCTGCTGCCAGTCGGAGAGCATCCTCGATGCGAACGATGCCCACCTGTTCCCCGCCGGGACCGACGAGACGCACCTCGGGGACGCGAATGCGGTCGTTGACGCGCAGTTCCGTGCTGATGAATCCTCCTGATGGTCGGTGGTGGAGGCAGAAAAAAATGGCCTCCGTCGAAACGAAGGCCACGTCACCGACCGGCTGGACGCGTCCAGGTCACGATCGCGGGCGGGAATCAACTGCTTTCCCGCACAGACCCCACGGCATCTCAGCCGAGCAGGTGGGAGGTGGTCTCCACTTCGCCCACCAGGATACCAGCCCGCCGCGTCCCCGACGAAATCCCCCGAATTTTGCGGGGTGATGCACCGGTCGGCACCCCCGAACCGGTGCAGAAGGCCGCAAAATTCGGGGGTGGGTGCGGGTCACTGCACCCAGGCGGGGCCCTCGGGAGTGGTGATCAGGCGGTGGCCGTTGGCCAGGTGCTGCAGGTCCTCGGTCTCGATGACGGTGAAGCCGGGACCGCCGAGGTCGAGCAGCGCCGCGGACGCTCCTTCGTCGAGGGCGGCGCGTGCGGCGTCGTTGCCCATGACCGGGACCGGGCGCGCCGCCGGGTTCCACGCCTCGAGCGCCGCCACACCGGAGAACAACAACAACGCCTGTCGCCCGTCGGCACCGGTCATCAGCACAGCAGCCATGTCGGCGCTCTTGTCACTGCCGTCGGTGGCCCGCTCCCCCAGGATCGGCACGATCGGCACGAACACTCGCACGTGCGGCAGGACGCCGAGCACCGCGACGTCGTCACCGAGCGCCGCGACAAGTCGCTCGTCGGCCAGCCCGTCGTCGTCGGGGAACTGCGGCTCGGCGAGCGTCCGGTGATGACCCGTCACCGGGCGTCCTGCAGTCGGCGAACCAGTTCGTCGACGGCATCGGCCGCGAACTGCCCGTCGGTCCCCTGGATGCCGAACAGGATGATCCGGTCATCGGACGTGGTCACCATCGTCGGCCACGGTGCGCCGGCCTTCATCGAGAAGCCTTCGATGTCGGACCAGTCGACGACCCGAGTGCGGTACCCGTTGACGACCCGAACGCCCGTGCTGTCGGCCGTCACCTTGCTGCGTCCCACCCCGTGCAGACCGAACAGCGTCGCAGCGAGAATCAGCACCAGCGTGATCTTCTCCGACGGGCGAAAGACGATGTCGTCCGGCAACGACACCGCGATCGAGATGGTCAGGACGACCATCGCCACCGCGACGGCGTAAGCGACGACGCGCGCTCCACCCGGGCGCCAGGTGATGGATTCGTCAGCCATGCAGAACTCCAGGTCAGATGCGGCAGGACAAGATGTCAGTGACCAGGATGCCTCTCGCACCCAGCCCGTACAGCTCGTCCATGACTTTCTGGGAGGCGTCACGTGGCACCATCGAGCGCACCGCGACCCACCCTTTTCGATGCAGCGGTGACACGGTCGGCGACTCGATGCCCGGTGTCAGCTCGATGGCGCGCTCGACGTTCTCGACGCGGATGTCGTAGTCCATCATGACGTACGTCCGCGCCACGATGACGCTGTCCAGTCGACGCTTGAACACCTCGAAGGCGGGGGGCGGATCGGCGGATCGACGGGTGATCAGCACCGCCTCGGACGACAACAGCGCGTCACCGAACACCTCCAGATCGGCCTGACGCAGCGTGCTGCCGGTCTCGACGACGTCGGCGATCGCGTCGGCCACGCCCAGCCGGATCGACGACTCGACCGCGCCGTCGAGCCGGACGACCTCGGCGCTGATGCCGCGCTCGGCCAGGAACGGGTTGACGATGCCGGGGTACGACGTGGCGATGCGCTTGCCGTCGAGCTCGGCCAGCTCGGTCATGGTGCCCGTCGGCGCCGCGAACCGGAAGGTCGACGAACCGAATCCCAGCGCGGTGTTCTCATCGGCCGGTGCACCTGAGTCGATCAACAGGTCACGTCCGGTGATCCCGGCGTCCAACGTGCCCTCACCGACGTAGATGGCGATGTCGCGCGGACGCAGGTAGAAGAACTCGACGTCGTTGTCCGGGTCGAGAGTCACCAGGTCCTTGGCGTTCCGACGTTGCCGGTAGCCCGCCTCGCTGAGCATCAGCGTGGCGGCCTCGGCCAGTGCCCCCTTGTTGGGGACGGCGATCTTGAGCATGGGTGGGGTCCTCTTCTGTGAGGTCAGGTACGGGTGGCCGGAGCGGGACGCACGGGACGAAGCTCCATGATCCGGTGGCTCCGGCCCGTCACAGATGCGCGTAGACGTCGTCGAGCGACACGCCGGCGGCCAGCATCATGACCTGCGCGTGGTACAGCAGCTGGCTGAGCTCCTCGGCGGTGCGTTCAGGACCTTCGTGCTCGGCGGCCATCCAGGACTCGGCAGCCTCCTCGACGAGCTTCTTGCCGATCGCGTGCACGCCCGCGTCGAGCTCGGCGACGGTGCGCGAGCCCTCGGGGCGGGTGCTGGCCTTCTGGCTCAGCTCGGCGAACAACTCGTCGAAGGTCTTCATGGCGCCTTGAGTCTATCGGCCGCAGTCAGCGCACCGACCGCAGGACCAGCCACGTGCTCAGCGCCGCCTCGACGGCTTCGCGCCCCTTGTCCTCGGTCGATCCCGGCAGGCCCGCACGATCGAGCGCCTGCTGCTCGGTGTCGCACGTCAGCAAGCCGAACCCGACCGGAACTCCGGTGTCGATCGCCACACGAGTCAGACCGTCGGTGGCCGCGGCCGAGACGTACTCGAAGTGCGGCGTTCCTCCGCGGATGATGACGCCCAACGCGATGACCGCGTCACAGCCGGCCTTGGCGTACGCCTGGGCGATGATCGGCAGCTCGAACGATCCCGGCGCACGCACCAGCTCGACGTCGGTCACGTTC
>DATMSF010000073.1:0-9736 GCA_035565535.1 Aeromicrobium sp. | reverse complement strand
GGTCGTCAGACGTTCGCCGACTGGCTCGCTCGCTGAGCTATTCCCCCTGAGACAGGCCGACGCCCCGGCCGACCGAAGTCGGACCGGGGCGCCAGGTGGTGGATCGATCAGCGGTGCAGATCGAACCGGTCGAGCTCCATGACCTTGGTCCAGGCGGCAGCGAACTGCTCGACGAACCGCTGGTTGCCATCGGCAGAGCCGTACACCTCGGCCAGCGCGCGCAGCTCGGAGTTCGAGCCGAACACCAGGTCGACGCGGCTGCCGGTGTACTTGACCTCGCCCGTGGCGCGGTCGCGACCCTCGAACGTGATCGACGCGTCGTTGGTCGGCTTCCACTCGATGCCCATGTCGAGGATGTTGACGAAGAAGTCGTTCGTCAGCTGTCCGACACGGTCGGTCAGCACACCCAGCGACGAGCCGTCGTAGTTGGCACCCAGCACGCGCAGACCGCCGACCAGCACCGTCATCTCCGGCGCCGTCAGGTTCAGCAGCTGGGCCTTGTCGACCAGGCGGTACTCCGCCGGGATCTCGCTCTTGCCCTCGTAGTTGCGGAAACCGTCGGCTCGCGGCTCGAGGTAGCCGAACGACTCGACGTCGGTCTGCTCCTGCGTGGCGTCGACGCGTCCCGGCGTGAACCCGACCGCGATCGGCGTCCCGGCATCGGCGGCGGCCTTCTCCACCGCTGCCGTTCCGGCCAGCACGATCAGGTCGGCCAACGAGACCTTGCGGTCGCTCTCGGCGTTGAAGTCGTCGGCGATCTTCTGCAGTGCCGGCAGGACGATCGCCAGCTGCGCCGGATTGTTGACCGCCCAGTTGTTCTGCGGCGCCAGGTTGATCCGCGCACCGTTGGCGCCACCGCGCTTGTCGCTGCCACGGAACGACGCGGCCGAGGCCCAGGCCGTCGTGATCAGCTGGGACACGGTCAGCTCCGAGGCCAGCACGCGCTGCTTGAGCGTCGCGATGTCGTCGGCGTTGATCAGCTCACCCTCGCGCTCGGGCAGCGGGTCCTGCCAGAGCAGGTCCTCCTCGGGGATCTCCGGACCCAGGTAGCGGGACTTGGGGCCCATGTCGCGGTGCGTCAGCTTGAACCAGGCGCGAGCGAACGCATCGGCGAACTCGTCGGGATTGTCGCGGAAGCGCAGCGAGATCGGCCCGTAGATCGGGTCGAACCGCAACGCCAGGTCCGACGTCAGCATGCGAGGTGCCTTGCGCTTGGACGGGTCGTGCGCGTACGGCACCATGTCCTCGCCCGCACCGTTCGCGGGACGCCACTGCTTGGCGCCTGCCGGCGACTCCTCCAACTCCCACTCGTAGGCGTACAGGATGTGGAAGAACTCGCCGTCCCAGCGGGTCGGGTGATACGTCCAGGTGACCTCCAGACCTGAGGCGGTCTGGTCGTCACCCTTGCCCGTGCCGTACTCGTTCTTCCAGCCCAGACCCATCTGCTCCAGCGGAGCGGCTTCGGGCTCGGGGCCGACCAGGTCGGCCGGGCCGGCGCCGTGGGTCTTGCCGAACGTGTGGCCGCCACCGATCAGCGCGACGGTCTCCTCGTCGTTCATGGCCATCCGGCCGAACGTCTCGCGGATGTCGATGGCCGACTTCAACGGATCGGGCTCACCCTCGGGTCCCTCGGGATTGACGTAGATCAAGCCCATCTGGACCGCCGCCAGCGGTTCTTCCAGGTCGCGTTCACCGGTGTAGCGCGGCTGGCCACCCAGCTCGCCGCCGAGCCACTCGGTCTCGGGGCCCCAGTAGATGTCGTCGTCCGGCTCCCAGACGTCTTCGCGGCCGCCGGCGAAACCGAACGTCTTGAAGCCCATGTCCTCCATCGCGACGTTGCCGGCCAGGATCAGCAGGTCGGCCCAGGACAGCGCCTGGCCGTACTTCTTCTTCACCGGCCACAGCACGCGGCGCGGCTTGTCGAGGCCGACGTTGTCCGGCCAGCTGTTCAGCGGGGCGAAGCGCTGCTGTCCGGTGCCGCCTCCGCCCCGACCGTCGTGCACGCGGTAGGTGCCGGCCGAGTGCCAGGCCATCCGCACCGCGGCGGGTCCGTAGTGGCCGAAGTCGGCGGGCCACCAGTCCTGCGAGTCACGCAGCACGGCGGCGATGTCGGCCTTGACGGCGTCCAGGTCCAGCGCGCTGAAGGCCGCTGCGTAGTCGAACTCCTCCTCGAGCGGGTTGGACAGTCGGCTGTTCTTGGCCAGCACCTTCAAGTTGAGGCGCTCGGGCCACCACGCCGAGGCGCTGCGGTGGGGTGCTTCGGTCGCGCCGTGCACAACGGGACAACCACCGGCCTCGGCCGCGTCGTTCACCTCGCCGATGACGGCGTTGGTGTCGTTCTTCTCGCTCATGTCCTTCTCCATCTTCTGGTCTGGTGCTTCGGGTCTGTCGTGGCTCATCGGGAACAGGAGGGGCAGGTGCCCCAGTAGATGACCTCGGCCTCGTCGATGACGTAGCCGTGGTCGTCGGAGGCGTGCAGGCACGGTGCCTGGCCGACCGCGCAGTCGACGTCGGCGATCGCGCCGCACCCCCGGCACACCACGTGGTGGTGGTTGTCGCCGAGGCGGTTCTCGTACCGGGCGACCATTCCTTCGGGCTGGATGCGACGCAACAGCCCGGCAGCGGTCAACGTGTGCAGCGAGTCGTACACCGCTTGGTGGGACACGGTCGGCAGCACCGCGCGCGCCGCCTCGATGACGGTGTCGGTGTCGGCGTGCGGGTGGTCGGTGACGGCGCTCATCACGGCGAGCCGTGGTCGAGTGACGCGCAAGCCGGCGGTACGCAGCTGCGTATCGAAGTCCGGTGCGAGCGTCATGGCTCGACCGTATCGCGTTTTCCTGAATCATTCAAGAAAACTTGTTTCAGCCGTGAACTACATCGATGTGATTCTCCACAGGTCCTTCCACACCTGTGGGAACTGCGGGGTCAGCCCGCGATCAGTCGCACCGGAAGGTCAGGACCCCGTCACCGAGCGACTGCCCCTGCGCGTTCCAGGCACTTCCCGTCAGGACGTAACGATCGGACTCCTTCGACAGGGTCAGCGTTCCGCCGATGGAGGTGCCGAAGGCCACGAACTCGTCGGTCGACTGATACGGCCCCGTCGCCCCGATGTCGACGCGGAACTCCCCGTCGAGCTCGCCACCGGCGTCGCTGGCGTCGCCGTCGAAGTGACCCGTGACGTCGGTGCCGTTCTCCTGTGCCGGTCCGCTCAGGAGGATGTCACCGCCTTCTTGAGCCGTGCACATCGTCAACGTCACCGTGAACTCGCGGCCGTCCACGGACAACGCAGCCTCGTTCCCCTCGGCGTCTTGCGACTCGGCGGCTTGCGACTCGGCCGTGCGCGAAGCAGCGGGATCGGGTTCACGCTCGTCACCGCCGGATGCGCAGGCGGGCAGGCACAGCACAGCGGTCAGACCGAGAGCGGCGAGGGTGGGTCGGCTCATCCAGATGTCCTTACGTCAGAGGTCCCAGGACCGTAGGCGACGATGGTTTGAGCCGCCTTAAAGGTGCAATTAATGACTGCTATGGTGCGGCCGTGACGCCGTCTGCCGAGTTCGTCCTCCACTTCTCGGGTTCTGGCGTCCACGAGCTGGCCACGACAGCGCGAGGACGGCTGCAGCACACCGACGGCTCCGATCACGTCGAGCGTGCTCGGCTGCACGCCACCGTGGCGGCGGCCACGGTCTTCACCGATCCGGCCGAGGCACAGCAGGCGGCGGCTGCCGCGGCCGAGGAAGCGCACCTCGCTGGCAGTTCGCCCGTCGCCCGAGCATGGGCGTTGACGGCCGCCTGCGTCGTCGACCTGTCCTGCGAAGCCACCCACGATCGGCTCGAGATGACCCGCGAGGTGCTTCGGATCGCTCAGCAGGCCGGCGAGAGCGGGCCGGTGGAGGTCGCCTACTTCCTGCACCTGGCGGCACTGGCCGAGCTGGGCCGGATGAACGAGCTCGACCAGGCGCTCAGCCCCGTCGGACCGATCCTGCTGCATTTCCCTTCGATGACCGACGGCCGACATGTGGCCTGGTTCCGATGCCTGCAGGCGACCCTGGACGGACAGCTGCGACTCGCCGAGGAGCTGGCCGAGAAGGCCCTGGCGATCGCCCACGACAGCGCCGATCCCGACGCACTCACGGTGTACATCGGTCAGCTGGCCATCATCCGGTGGGCCCAGGGGCGGGTCGTGGAGCTCGAGCCGGCGTTCTTGCAGGCACGTCAGGACGCGCCTCATGAGCCCATCTGGGCGGTGTCGTTGGCGTGGATGTGGTTGCGGCAGGGCCGTACGAGTGCAGCGCGTGCCCTCGTCAGCTCCCTGCCTCCCGTGCCGGAGCTGCCCGTCGATCGCAACTGGCTCGCGACGGCATGCCTGCTGGCCGACGTGGCCAGTGAGCTGGGCCGGGTCGATCTGACCCAACAGCTCTACGACGCCCTGCTGCCGTTCGAGAGCCGCTTGGTCACGATCGGCCTGGGAGTGACCTGCTGGGGGACCGTCGCACGGTCGCTGGCGCTGGCGGCAGCCGCACGTGCGGACATCGAGGCGGCCATCGCCCACTATCGGACCGCGATCGAGGTCGCCGGCCGCAGCGGCGCGCATCCGTGGTTGGCCGAAGCGCAGTGGGAGCTGGCAGAGCTGCTCGCCCAGCACGCTCGTGCGGGTGATCACGACGAAGCGGTCGCCCTGGCCTCCGAGGCGCTGGCCACCGGTCGCGCCCTGCACCTGCACGGCATCGAGGCAGGAGCCTCGGTGGTGCTCGCTGCGCTCCAGGGCCCACAGCTGCCTGGAACCTCCGCACTGGTCGCACCGGAGCTAGCACCAGGTTCCGCGGGCGGCGCCACGTCTCGACCGGCGATCACGGTGTTCGACGGCTTCAGCGTCACCGGCGTCGACGGAACCGTGGCCCGCTGGCAGTCGCGCAAGGCGCGGCAGCTGCTGAAGATCCTCGTCGCTCGACGTGGGACCTCGGTCAGCCGTGAAGCGCTCATGGACACGTTGTGGCCCGACGTGGAGCCCGCCCGACTCATGAATCGGTTCTCCGTTGCTGTCACGGCCATTCGCAAGGCGTTCGATCCCAACGGTGCCCATCCGCGGGACGCCTTCGTGGAGCATCGCGACGGCTTGCTCCGGTTGCGGGTCGAGGCCTTGGACATCGACGTGGAGCGGTTCCTGTCCGACGCAAGAGCGTCCTTGGAGTCCGCAGGCCCCCCGGCTTCGAGGATCGACCAGCTGACGGCAGCGCTCGACCTCTACACCGGGGAGCCGTTGCTGGAAGAACAAGAAGAGCTGTGGGCCACCGAGCTGCGCCGAGAAGCTCATCTGGCGTACTTCTCCGTCGCTCACACACTGGCCGAGCTGCTGGCGCAGGCGGGCGACCACTTGTCACGGCTGGAGACGTACCGGCGAATCCTCTCGCTCGACGAGTACGATCAGCGGGCCCACGAGGGGGTCATCGACGCACTTGAGCACCTGGGCTCGCACGGGCACGCGGAGGCGGCGCGCCGGGACTACCACCAGAAGATGGCAGCCCTCGGCGTGCCTTACAACTCCGCTATCTAGCCGTCGAGCGGCCTGCCGGAGCGCAGTCGCGCGAGCGCGAGCGTCGCCGCACCCAGCGCGAGCGCTCCCAGCGCACTCCACATCAGCCACTCGGCGGCCGAGGTCCCCACCTCCGGCAGTGCCGTCGCGTCCACGCCGGCGCCGTCGGCGTCCGACGTGTCCGGTGGCGTATCGCCGGGACCGTCGTCATCGTCGTCGTCTCCACCGACCGGTCCGAGCGTGCCGACCTCGGTGGCGCCCAGGTCGATGACGCCGATGATGCGAGGGCTGTGCCGCTGATCGAGATCGGGGGCGTAGCCGGATGCGGCGGCGTCGCCGGCGTCGATGGCCGGGCTGCCGTCCATCAGCAGTCGTGTCGGTGTCGAACCACCGTTGTCGGCCAGCGCAGCCAGCTGCGGATCCACGTTCACGATGTTGTGCGGGCCCGTCGAGCCGAGATGAACGCCCAGCGTCGCGTCCACGCCGTTCCACAAGCTGTGACTGCTGTGCAACACCGTCAGCAGCCAGGGGGTCACGGATGGGTCGTGGGTACCCGAGACGATGCTGTTGCGCACCGTCAGATCCATCGGGTCAGCAGGCCCGACGACGGTGATCTGCGCGGAGGTGTTGTCGGCGATGGTGGACGACTCGATCGTCAGGGACGACAGTGGAGCACCCGCCGACATCAACACAGTGACGCCCGATTCTGCGTTGTCGGTGATCGTGGAGTTGACCATGCGCACACTGCTGCCGGCATCGGCCGGAACCGTGGCCAGGCCGAAGTTGTCGCTGCGGGCCACCGTCACGGCGTGGAGCTCGGCCACCGGGACGTGCAGCAGGAGCACGCCGTCGAAGCCGGCATCCAGGACGGCAACGTCGGTGATGGTCACCCGCGCCGTCGAGTCGGGCTCCTCGGATCCGAGCACCGCCAACGCCGCCTCGTACCGACTGTCGCTGACGGTCCCGTTCTGGAGGACCAGAACCGATGCGTCCGCGAGCACGGCGGCGAACGTGTGGCTGTCGCTGGCGGTGAAGCTCGCGACGCGGATCTGTGCAGCGTCGTGACTCTCGATGTCTGTCGCTGCCTCGTCATGGCCGCTGAGCGAGACGCCCGTGAGCGAGATCTGGGCCGCCTCAGTGGCCGTCAGCTGGACGCCGACATCCGATTGCGACACCGTCACGTCAGACATCGTGATCGTGGCGTTGTCCTTGGCCAGCGCCACGACCCCGGGGAATCGCACCCCGGTGTCGCGGGAGGGATCTGTCTCCATGTACTCGACGTCGGTGACGGTCGCGGTGGATCCATGAGCCGCGATGACGGACACTCCTCCGTGCTCCCTCGGAGTCGAGGTCGATTCGATGCGGCCCGAGTCGCTCACCCGGAGGTGTTCGACGTGTGCGGAGCTTCCGTTGAAGATCCTCACACGGACGCCGTCGTAACGGGTGTCGGTGACGGTGACGTCGTTGAGCACGGTGGTCGTGCCGGCTCCGTTCGCGTACACACTGATCCCGTAGTGATCGGACTCGGCGACGGTGACTCCGGTGATCTGCACCTGGTTGACCTGCTCGGTGTAGATCGCGATGCCATCAATCGCCCGCAGAGTCAGGTTCGCGACGGTCAGCGAGTCGGTGTTCTGAGCGCGGATTCCGGAGTAGAGGTGGTCGCCGTCGACGACGCCGTCGTCACCGTTGATCGCCAGCGCGTCGGTGACCTGCGGAAGATCCTCCTCCAACACGATGACTCCTTGCACCGTGATCGTGTCGGGACCCGGCGTTGCGTTCGTCGCGGAGATGGCCGCGACGAGCTCGGCGCTGGTGGTGACCACGTGCGGCGCCGCCGATGCCGGCTGGGCCAGCAACAGCATCGGTGCCAACAGTCCACCGCCGGCAGCGGCGACCAGCGCCCGGATGTTCCTACTCATTGGCGGGGGATTGCCTTTCTCATCGATGGTGCGGTCTTCGTGGTTCAGCTGACACGGGAGAACTCCGCCGACATACCGCCGTCGGCGTGAAGTGTCAGGGAGTCGCGAGAGCACGTGTAAGCGGCTGCACCGTCGATCAGCTCGCGATCCATCCCGGGAACCACGACCTGGGTGCCGAAGAAAGTCACGCTCGTCAGGTTGTCGTCGCCTCCGGCGATGGTGACGGCGGCCAGATCTGCGACGTGCATCTTGGCGTCGACGAACTCCTGGGTGAAGTTGCTGACCCACACGAATTGGTCGTCGGCGCCGTAGGTGGCGGTGTCGGCCGAGCTCTGCACGTGGCGAACTTCGTCGCCGGCCACCCGGAACCGCATGGTGAAGTCGTCCTGACTCGCCGTGTACTTCCCACCCTCGTCGAAGGTGATGTAGCTGGCTCCTGACAACGCGAGGTCCAGGCCGGCCCTGATCTCGGCCGGTGCCGACGGCTCGTTTCGGACGAGCTCGGCGAGTGCAGTCTCGAAGGTGTCGTTGCGCAGCTGCCAGCGCCCGCGGAGACAGGACGCTCCGGTCAACACCCCCTCGCCGTCGACCTGCTGAGCGCCGTCAGCCTCGTCCTCGGACGGCGCCTCTGCGTTGGGCGCCGCACCGCCCGACAACAGGGTCCGATCGTCGACTCCGCAGCCGACCAGGACCGCCGCGAGCGCCGAGCACAGGGCCGTACCGAGCAGACCGCGGCCCATGCCGCGACGAGCGTTCACCTGACCTCCTGGTCAGCCCAGCACGTCGCTGCACGACACGCGGCCGTTGGGATACTCGATGACGCTCTCGTCTCCGTCTTGGAGCAGGTGGGACAACGACCGGCACTCGACGAACCCCGCCATGTCCTCGTTGGCGTCGCCTTCGTCGACCGAGATCACCAGGGTGTCGCCCTCCCAACGAGCCTGACCTCCTTGAGTGGAGAATGCTGCCTCGATCGCAGCGGTGATCTGCTCGCGATCCGTGCCGTAGGCATAGCCGCCGTCCTTCTTGGCGTCTGCGCCCGAGGACTCATCGGTCTTGGACGACGAGGCAGTCGCCTCATCGGGGGAGGAAGTCTCGCCATCTCCGCCGGAACAGCCGGTCAACAACAAGGCCGCGACGGCTGCGGCTGCCATGATCCGGGCGCGAACGGGCTGTGTACTCAAGGCATCTCCAGAAGACTCGATCCGATGTGGGCCGACCAGGAGAACAGCCCTCCGCATGACCTTCTGAAGATAGAGACAACCTTTTCGATTGCCTTAAAGCGCAGTTTAAGAACGGCAGACCCTCCGGTCATCCACACGTGTGGGCAACCCTGTGGATCAAATGACATCGTTGTAGTTTCGATCGACTGGACAGATGTCTCTCGTTGTCCCGAACGTCAATAGTCGAGGGAGACGCCCAAAGCGTCGGCGACAGTCTCGATCGTGAACTGCTTGCGCAACTTGCACGCGGAGTTTTGGTTGGCGAACATCCCGGTCTTCCAGATCGCCTGACTGTCGGGGACGGTCGCGATCCACTCGACGGGCACCACGTACTCGGCATCGTCCTCGGTGTCGCCGGCCTCGATGTGCTGATACCGGCCGGCGAGTGGGAGATCCGCGAGCCTGTACGACGCTGATCGGCCCCATGAGGATGAACTTCAACGCGTTCCAGCACCCCCACAGCACGACCAGGTGAAGCCAGCCGGGGCCGCCGTCGACGACGAAGCTGGAGCAGATGGTTGCGACCAGGAGGTACGGGGCGGCAACGAGCATGGCAGGGAGCCCCCACTTGAGACCGCGACGCGTGCGGATGACAGCGAGCAGCCGGTTGCTCGGCATGTAGCGGTGGAGGAAGTCGCGGGTATGGACGCTGAGCGTCCAGATGAAGCGGAACATGGCGGGCCTCTCAACACACGTGTTTCTCCGTCGAGGAGGCAGAACGTGTATGAGTGCCCGAGGGCCGTCCCGAAGGACCCGCAATATGAGGAGAACCTGCCTCGTGCTCCACTCTACGCCGGGCTTGGCGCGCACGGAAGACCTGGCTGGTCTCTGCGCACCTCTCAGGCATGAGCACGAGAGGAGCACGACCATGCCGAGCTTGAGTGAGATCGCAGGAGACGAGCGCACCGCGCGGATGGTGCTCTCGATGCTCGTTGAATCGGACGACGCCGTGACAGGCCGCCTGGTCGCTGCGGTCGGCGGCGTCGAGACACTGCGGCTTGCTGAGGCCAACGGCCCTGTGCCTGGCCTCGGCGATATTGATGCCCAGGTCTGGCGCGGAC
>DATMSF010000072.1:0-4855 GCA_035565535.1 Aeromicrobium sp. | reverse complement strand
TCAGTTGTCGTCGGGGCGCTCGCTCCACTCGATCTCGTAGGTCGGCGCGTCTTCACGCAGGTGCGCCGGGCCCCACTCCATTCGCTCGGTGCTGGAGCGCTCGGTCGTGGCGACGGGGTGTGGTTCGAACATGGTGCTGCTTCCTTTCGGTTCCGGATGGGAGAGGGGTCCGGCCCGGCAGCCACGCCCACTCGTCAGGAAGATCGTCCCTACCGAGGTACAGGTGTCGAAGAAACAGCGGTGACCAGATCGTGATCGTGGCGCTGCGGCGAAGCTGCCGGGCCACGATGTGCGCTCAGTGACGACTCAACGCAGAGAACCCGCGGCAGGGAGGTGGCCCGCCTGAGGGGCCCTGCCGCGGCTGCGAATAAGTACGTACTGGTGCCGCATGATGCATTCATCATACTCCCCCACGCGCGGATTCGACAGCATCGGGTCGATCCGGCGTCCGCGTGTCGAGATGGGTCCGCGATCCGCGCGGCGCGGGCTGAGAGACTGGTCCCATGAGCGCGCCACCGGACATCCCCGATCTCGTCCTGAGCACGCTCGACCTGTCCCGGCAGCGGGGCTTCATCTCCTCGACCCGCCACGAGACGGGTCGCCTGCTGGCGGCACTCGCGGCCTCGTGCACCGGCACGCTGGCCGAGCTGGGCACCGGCACCGGCGTCGGCTCGGCCTGGCTGGCCAGCGGCGCCCCGAAGGAAGCCCGGATCGTCAGCGCAGAGCTGGACCCGGTGCTGGCCAAGGAGGTCCAGCAGATCTTCGCCGACGTCGAGAACGTCGAGATCGTGTCGGGCGACTGGACGACGCTGGAGCAGCACGCGCCGTTCTCGCTGTTGTTCGTCGACGTCCGCGAGGTCATGGAGAGCATCGACGTGCTCGCCGACCTACTCGCCCCGGGCGGTATCGCAGTGCTCGACGACTTCGTCCCCAGCGCCTTCTGGCCGCCGATCGTCGACGGCCACGTCGACACGATTCGCGAGCGGTGGCTCACCGACGAGCGCTTCGCCGCCGTGGAGATGCTGATCGACCCCGATGCGTCGTTGCTCATCGCGACTCGCCGCTGACGGGAACAGCTGCAAGAACACCTGCACCAGCGGTCCGATCGTCAACGCATACAAGACCGTGCCGACACCGACCGTGCCGCCGAGCAGGAATCCGATGACCAGCACCGTGACCTCGATCGACGTGCGCCACCAGCGGATGCTGCGGCCCGTGACGCGCACCAGCCCGACCCACAGTCCGTCGCGAGGCCCGGTGCCGAAGTCGGCTCCGATGTAGAGCGCCCCGGCCAACCCGTTGCCGACGACCCCGCCGACCAGCAAGGCGACGCGAGCGAGCGCCGCGTCCGGAGTCGGCAGCACCCAGAGCCCGAGGTCGGCGGCCAGCCCGATCACGATGATGTTGGAGATCGTGCCGACACCGGGTTTCTGGCGCAACGGGATCCACAACAGCATCACGACCGCACCGGTCACGATGACGACCTGTCCGAAGGTCAGCGGGACGTGGGTCGCGACGCCTTCGTGGAACACGTCCCACGGATCGAGTCCCAGGGTCGACTCCACCAGCATCGCCATCGTGAACCCGTACAGCACGAGGCCGACATACAGCCGCACGAGGCGCCGGATCATCGCCCCACCACCTTCTGGACTCGCGTGTACTGGCCCTCATCAGTCTGGCTGACGTGACTGCGTGGTCGGCGCGAGACCGGTGGTCGGTCACCGTGCACCACCACAGCGGTCGCGACGCAGGCAGCCACGACCAGTGCCACGAGGAGCAGGATCATGCTCCCATCCTGACGAGAACTGGCCTTGGATTACATAGCCAATTGTGGAACAGTGGCCTGATCATGAGTTCCGCGATCTCCGCACAACGACTGCGTTCGCTGCTGCCACCCCTCGACGGCCCGGGGCCGGCCTACCGCCGTCTCTACGAGGCGATCCGACTGCTGCTCCTCGACGGGCGGATCAGCGACGGGACCCGTCTGCCCAGCGAGCGAGAGCTCGCCGTGGCACTCGGCGTCAGCCGCACCACCTCCACGCGGGTCGTGGCCGAGCTGCGGGCAGCCGGCCTGGCCGAGTCACGGCGCGGGTCCGGCACGCTCGTGCGACTGCCACCCGCGGCCTCGAACGTCAGCAGCCTGCTCGCCGACGCCGACGATCCCGACACGATCGCCCTGACCTATTCGGCACCCGTCGGACCTCCCGGTCTGGCGCGAGCCTTCGAACGCGCGGTCGACCAGCTCCCCGGGCTGCTGGCGACCACGGGCTACCTGCCCGATGGCCTGCCCGCGCTGCGCGAAGCCCTCGCTCAACGGTATTCCGACGCCGGGCTGCCGACGGAACCGGACCAGATCATCGTCACCAACGGCGCCATGGGCGCGATCTCGCTGACGGCGCGCACGCTGTTGGCCCCGGGCGAGCGGGTGCTCACCGAGGGCCTGAGTTACCCGCACGGCACGGACGCGTTCGCGGCCGCGGGTGGCCGGCTGTCACCCATGCCCGTCGGTGAGACGCCGTGGGACGCCGAGCACGTGGCGACGACACTGGCACGGGGAACGCACCGGACGGCCTACCTCGTGACGGACTTCCACAACCCGACCGCGGCGGTCATGGACGACGCGACGCGACAGCGCTTGGCAGCGCTGTTCCGTCGTCACGACGTGGTTCCGGTGATCGACGAGTCGCTGCGGGACATCAACCTCGACGGCATCGCGGTGCCTGCCCACTTCGCACGGCACGATCCCGGGGCGATCCTGCTCGGCTCGTCCTCCAAGGGCTTCTGGGGCGGCTTGCGGGTCGGTTGGCTCCGGGCCCCCCGCACGTTGGTGATGCCGTTGCTCCAGGCCCGGATGATGGACGACATGGGCACGTCGGCCTTCGACCAGCTGGTGCTGACCGAGTTGTTGATCGATGGCGAGGCGACCGCTCGCGCCGGCCGTGACCGGCTGCGCCACGGCCGCGACCACCTGCTGACCGAGGTGGCGCGCGTGCTGCCGGAGGTCCGGGTCGAACGACCGGCCGGCGGGCTGAACCTGTGGCTGACGCTGCCGGGACGCATCTCGTCGCGACTGACGTCGACGGCCGAGCGTCGGGGCCTGCTGTTGACTCCTGGCCCGCGGTTCTTCACCCGCGCGCCCCAGGCCGGGGAGCGGCACCTGCGGCTGCCGTTCACGCTGGCCGAGGATCGACTCACCGAGGCCGTGCGGCGGTTGCGCCTGGCCCTCGACGACGTCAGCGACGGCGGCGGACACACGACCGCCCGGGCCGGCGATCACATCGATCTGATCGCCTGACCCGGGCGGTCCTGGTCGCAGCACCTCACCTCGGAGTGACTCCTCGGTCCGAGCTAGTGACTCGCGAGCGGGAACTAGTGACTCGCGAGCGGGAATGAGTGACTCGCGAGCGGGGTCAGCGGGCGGCGCTGCCCTCGGTGTAGTCGGCGTCCTCCTGCTTCCACGCGAAGTGGGAGCGCAGCAGCTTGCCGGTGGCCTCGATGGGGTGCTCGGCCTCCTTGGCGCGCAGCTGCAGGAACTCCGTGGCGCCGTTGTCCTGGTCGTCGATGAACCGCTTGGCGAAGGTGCCGTCCTGGATGTCGGCCAGCACCGCCTTCATGCGCTCCTTGACGCCGCTGTCGATGACGCGAGGGCCCGAGACGTAGTCGCCGTACTCGGCGGTGTCCGAGATCGACCAGCGCTGCTTGGCGATGCCGCCCTCCCACATCAGGTCGACGATCAGCTTCAGCTCGTGGAGCACCTCGAAGTAGGCGATCTCGGGCTGGTAGCCGGCCTCGGTCAGCGTCTCGAACCCGGCCTGGACCAGGTGCGACATGCCGCCGCACAGCACGGCCTGCTCACCGAACAGGTCGGTCTCGGTCTCCTCGGTGAACGTCGTCTTGATGACGCCGGCTCGGGTGCCACCGATCGCCTTGGCGTACGACAGCGCGACGTCCCAGGCCTGGCCGCTGGCGTCCTGCTCGACGGCGATGATGTCGGGGATGCCGCGGCCCGCGACGTACTCGCGGCGCACGGTGTGGCCCGGCGCCTTCGGCGCGACCATGATGACGTCGACGCCCTCGGGCGCCTGGATGTAGCCGAAGCGGATGTTGAACCCGTGGCCGAAGACCAACGTGTCGCCCTTGGCCAGGTTCGGCGCGATCGACTCGGCGAACACGTGACGCTGCACCTGGTCCGGCGTCAGGATCACGATGACGTCGGCTTCCTCGACGGCCTCGGCGACCGGCAGGACGCGCAGACCCTCGGCCTCGGCCTTGTCCTTGCTCTTGGACCCGTCGGCCAGGCCGACGCGGACGTCAACGCCGGAATCGCGCAGGTTCAGCGCATGCGCGTGACCCTGGCTGCCGTAGCCGATGACGGCCACGTGCTTGCCCTGGATGATGCTCAGATCGGCGTCGTCGTCATAGAACAGCTCGGCCATGAAGAAATCTCTCTTTCTGCTTCGTTCGAAGGTCGGGGAACTCAGGCGCTCTGGGCACCGGGGACGGTGCGCAAAGTGCGGTCGGTGATGGATCGGGCGCCTCGGCCGATGGCCACGCGTCCGGACTGGGCGATCTCGCGGATGCCGAACGGTTCGAGCACGTTCAGCATGGCGTTGAGCTTGGCGGAGTTGCCGGTGGCCTCGATCGTCACGGCGTCGTGAGCGACGTCGACGACCTTGGCACGGAACAGCTGGACGGTCTCGAGCACCTGTCCGCGCGTCTGCGGATCGGTCTTGACCTTGATCAGCATCAGCTCGCGCTCGACGGCGCTGGAGGACTCCAGCTCGACGATCTTGAGCACGTTGACCAGCTTGTTGAGCTGCTTGGTGACCTGCTCCAGCGGCAGGTCGTCGACGTT
>DATMSF010000071.1:0-20349 GCA_035565535.1 Aeromicrobium sp. | reverse complement strand
TCCATCCGACCGACGACGTCAAGGCCGACATGGACCTGGTCCGTTCGTTCTATGCCGACAAGCTGGGCATCCACCCCGAGAAGGCGACAGTTCCCCGACTGCGCGAGGAGGACGAGGAATGAGGCGAACACGCCGCCTGCTGACCGTCGTCGTCGCCCTGGCCGTTCTCGCGCTCGGTGCTGCGGTGCTGTGGTGGTCGGTCTCGGGCACCCAGATCGCCTGGCAACCGATCGGGTCACCGGACGAGCAGACCCTCGAGCTGAGCTATGTCGGCAGCAGCTGTGCGGACCAGACGTCCGTCAAGGTCGCCGAGACCGACGACACCGTCACCGTCACGATCACGGAGCGGACGTTCCGCCTGACCTGCACCGACATCGCCGTCGACCGCACCGCGAAGGTCGACCTGGACGCGCCGCTCGAGGGGCGCACGCTGGTCGACGGCTCGTGCACCGAGCCCTGCGCGCGGACCCTGGACTGACCACTCCCGCGTCGGCAGGCAGCCAGTTCGCACGTAGGTCGTCGCCGAGCAGCTAGTCCGTCGGCGGCGGCACGAGCGTGTCGACGACGACCAGCACCCAGTCGAGCAGCTCGCGGTTGTCGATCGGCTTGCCGCCCACTTGCGTCGGCTTCGGCCGCGGGACCAAGGCGACTTCACCGGCCGCCTTGTAGATGCTGCGTGGGTAGACGCGACTGAGGCGCGCCTGGGCCGAATCGGGCAGCACCACCGACGCGAACCGGATGTTGGACCCCGCGACCGTGACCTCGCTGATGCCGGCCTGACGCAAGCGCACTCGTAGTCGAGCGACGTCGAGCAGCATCTCCACGACCGCTGGGGGTTCGCCGTAGCGGTCGACCAGCTCGTCGCGCAGCTCGTCGACCTCAGACATCGCCCGCACACCGGCCAGCCGCTTGTACATCTCCAACCGCAGCCGCTCGCTCGACACGTAGTCGTGCGGAAGGTGCGCCTCGATGGGCAGCTCGATCTTGACCTCGCGAGACTCCTCCGGATCGCTCTCGCCGCGGAACTCCGCAACCGCCTCGCCGACGAGCCGCACGTAGAGGTCGAACCCGACGTCGGCGATGTGCCCGGACTGCTCGCCACCCAGCAAGTTGCCCGCGCCCCGGATCTCCAGGTCCTTCATCGCCACGGCCATGCCGCCACCGAGCTCGGAGTGCTGCGCGATCGTGCTCAGCCGGTCGTGTGCGGTCTCGGTCAGCGGCTTGTCCGGCGGGTACAGGAAGTAGGCGTACGCCCGCTCCCGGCCTCGACCCACCCGGCCCCTCAGCTGGTGCAGCTGCGACAGGCCGAGCACGTCGGCTCGCTCGATGATCATGGTGTTGGCGTTCGAGACGTCCAGACCCGATTCGACGATCGTCGTGCAGACCAGGACGTCGAACTTCTTCTCCCAGAAGTCGACCATCACCTCTTCGAGCCGGTGCTCGCCCATCTGACCGTGCGCGGCCGCGATGCGCGCCTCGGGCACCAGCTCCTGCAACCGGCCGACGACCTTGTCGATCGACTGCACCCGGTTGTGGATGAAGAACACCTGGCCCTCGCGCAGCAGCTCGCGGCGGATCGCCGCGGTGACCTGCTTGTCGTCGTAGGGGCCGACGAACGACAGCACCGGGTGCCGTTCCTCCGGAGGTGTGGCGATGGTCGACATCTCGCGGATCCCGGTGATCGCCATCTCCAGGGTGCGCGGGATTGGCGTGGCGGACATGCTGAGCACGTCGACGGCGGCACGCAGGTGCTTGAGCGCTTCCTTGTGCTCGACGCCGAACCGCTGCTCCTCGTCGACGATCACCAGGCCCAGATCCTTGATCCGGACGCCCGGCTGCAGCAGACGATGAGTCCCGATGACCAGGTCGACCGAGCCGTCGGCGAGGCCGTCGAGCGTCGCCTTGGCCTCCTTCTCGGACTGGAACCGGGACAGCGGCCGGATCGTCACAGGGAACTGACCCATGCGCTCGGCGAACGTCGCATAGTGCTGCTGGACCAGCAGCGTGGTCGGCACGAGCAGGATGACCTGCTTGCCATCCTGGATCGCCTTGAACGCCGCACGCACCGCGATCTCGGTCTTGCCGTACCCGACGTCGCCGCAGATCAGGCGGTCCATCGGGACGGTGCGCTCCATGTCGCGCTTGACCTCCTCGATGGTGCTCAGCTGGTCGGGCGTCTCGACGTGGGCGAACGCGTCCTCCAGCTCGGCCTGCCACGGCGTGTCGGGGCCGAAGGCATGTCCTTTGGTCGACTGGCGTGCGGCGTAGAGCTTGATCAGCTCGCCCGCGATCTGTCGGACCGCGCGGCGTGCCTTGGACTTGCGGTTGTTCCAGTCCGATCCGCCGAGACGGTCCAGGCTGGGCTGCTCCCCGCCGATGTAACGGGTCACCTGGTCCAGCTGGTCCATCGGCACGAACAACCGGTCGGCGGGCTGGCCGCGCTTGCTGGCCGCGTACTCGATCACCAGGTAGTCACGGGCCGCGCCCTGTACGACGCGCTGGATCATCTCGACGTAGCGACCCACACCGTGCTGCTCGTGCACGACGTGGTCACCGGGCTTGAGCTCGAGCGGGTCGATCGCCTTGCGGCGACGGACCGGCATCGAGCGGGTCGAGCGCTCGGCCGCTTGCTGGCCGACCATGTCGTCGTACGTGATGAGCGTCAACGCCAGCGCCTCGGAGACCAGCCCGTGGTCGAGGTCGGCCTGGACGACCGTGACGACGTCGGTGCGAAGCTCGTCGGTGTCGACCGCGGCGATGTCGTGCTCGGCCAGCCACTCCACGGTGCGCTGCGCCTGGCCCTGGCCCGGGACGACGATGACGACCCGCTGCCCGTTCTGCCGCCAACGACGGATGTCGGCCAGCGCAGCGGCCATGTCCCCGCGGTAGGTGGGGGCACTGTCCATCTCCACGACGTGCGCGCCTGCAGCGACCTGCTCGTCGAGGCCGAACGGGGACAGTCCGATCCAGCCCTGACCACGCCCGACCACGACGTCCTTGACGTCGCCGAGCTCGTGGAACGAGGCCGACCCCAGATCGATCGGTGCCGTTCCGCCACCACTGGCCGAGGCCCAGGACGCCTCGAGGAACTCGGCGCTGGTCGCGTTCAGATCAGCGGCCCGCGCACGCACGCGCTCGGGATCGCACACCAGCACGGCAGCGTCCTCGGGCAGCAGGTCGACCAGCAGCTCCATCCGGTCCGCCAGCACGGGGCTGAGCGACTCCATGCCTTCGACGACGTGACCCTCGGCGAGCTTGCCCAGCAGCTCACGCAGACCGGGATGGTCCTCGGCCAGCGCACGCGCCCGCTCGCGAACGGTGTCGGTCAGCAACAGCTCGCGGCACGGCGGCGCCCACACGCGGTCGACGTTCTGGAGCGTGCGCTGGTCGGCGACGGCGAACCGCCGGATCTCCTCGACCGTGTCGCCCCAGAACTCGATCCGGAGCGGGTGCTCCTCGGTGGGCGGGAACACGTCGACGATGCCGCCTCGCACGGCGAACTCGCCGCGGCGTTCGACCAGATCCACCCGGGCGTACGCGGCCGCGGCGAGCCGCTCGACGACTCCTTCGAGCTCGACGTCGTCCCCGGTCCGCAGCTCGACCGGTTCCAGGTCGGCCAGTCCGGCGACCTGCGGCTGCAGGACCGAGCGGATGGGCGCCGTGATGATCTTGAGCGGACCGGTCTCGGCGGTGTCTCCGGGGTGCACCAGCCGACGCAGCACCGCCAGCCGTCGTCCGACCGTGTCCGAGCGCGGTGACAGTCGTTCGTGCGGCAGTGTCTCCCACGCCGGGTAGTGCGCGACGTGCTCCGCCCCGACGAGCTGGGCGATCTGCTCCTCGAGCTCCTCGGCCTCACGGACCGTGGGCGTCACCACCAGCAGCACTCCGGAACGACCCGACAGTGCATGCGCGAGGAACGGCCGTAGTGCGTCCGGTGCGCGGACCGTCTGCTCGACGATCCCGGCATCCATGTCGGACAGCACTGCGGCAATCGATCGGTCGGTGCCGACCAGCTGCGCAACGGCATCAAGACGACTCATGCGGTGACCCACCACGGACTTCTAGCACTCCTCATGGCGTGCAAGCCATGAGGAGTGACCGAACACCATGAGCTCATGGTGTTCAAGTGACAGCTGAGGCGCGTCACCGGTTGAACGCCGACTGCGCCTGGGCCAGGCCGTGAGCGATCAGCGACTCGACCGCGTCGGCGGCTTCCTCGACGTACACCGGCAAGTCCTTCCTCTCGACGCTCGAGTACGGCTTGAGCACGAAGTCGTGCACTTCCTGGCGGCCCGGGGGCCGGCCGATGCCCACGCGCACCCGGTGGAAGTCACCGGTGCCGAGCGACTGCCGCATCGACTTCAACCCGTTGTGGCCGTTGTCGCCCCCGCCCAGCTTGAGCCGCAGCTGGCCGAAGTCGATGTCGAGCTCGTCGTGGATCGCGATGACGTGCTCGGGGTCGACGCCGTAGAACTTGGCCAGCGCGGAGACCGGACCGCCCGACTCGTTCATGTACGAGCGCGCGCGACCCAGCACGACCCGCTGGCCGGCGAGTCGTCCCTCGATCACATCGGCACGCCCGGACTTGTGCTTCTTCCACGTGCCGCCGACACGTGCGGCGAGCACGTCGGTGACCAGGTACCCGACGTTGTGCCGGGTCGCCTCGTACTGACGGCCCGGATTGCCCAACCCGACGACGAGCCAGGTCACGCCCGGCCCACCTGAGACGGGATCACTCGGCGTCGGTGGTCTCCGCCGCAGCAGCCTGAGCATCGGCGTCGCCCCCAGCGGTCTCGGCCTCCGGCGCCTCGTGCTCGATGCCGGCCTGGGCCTCGGCCTCGGCGAGCTCGGCCTCGACGTCGGCGGCGGTCGGCGCGGCGGTCACGTTGACGACCAGGACGTCGCCGTCGACGGCCAGCGTCGCGCCGGCGGGCAGCTGCAGGTCGGCGGCGTGGATCTGCGCACCGACGTCCAGACCCTCGATGGAGACCTCGATGCCCTGCGGGATGTGCGTCGCCTCGGCCTCGATGGCCACCGTGGCGACGTCCTGCACGACGAGCGTGTCGGAGACCGCGGTGCCCACCAGGTGGACCGGGACCTCGACGATGACCTTCTCGCCGCGCTTGACGATCAGCAGATCGGCGTGCTCGATGAAGCCCTTGATCGGGTCACGCTGGACCTGCTTGGGGATCGCCAGGTGCTCCTCGGTGCCCAGGTCGATCGTCAGCAGCGCGTTGGAGTTCTTCAGCGCCATCATCAGGTCGTGACCCGGCAGCGTGACGTGGATCGGGTTCATGCCGTGCTCGTACAGGACGGCGGGCACCTTGTCGGCGCGACGGATGCGGCGGGCCGCGCCCTTGCCGAACTCGGTCCGGGTCTCGGCGGCGATCTTGATCTCGGCCACGGGGAACTTCTCCTCAGAAGAAAATGCTGGTTACGACACGTCTGGCGGCTGCGAGGTGGGCGCTCGACACACGACACTCCTGTGGAGCGCCCTGTCGATCACGGCATCCGCAGATGCCCTCGCCGAGGCAGCCCCATGAGTCTAGCCCAGCGTCCACGACCAGCGGAAATCGAGGCATGATTCGACGCACGAACGATCGGTCCCGACCCATTTACCCAATGAGATGTTGTAGAAATGGACCATGGACACGGTTCTGCTCACGATCTTGTTGCTCGCCACCTGCGTCTGGGTCGGCGGCTACGTGGCGATCATCGTGGTGGCACGTGCTGCCACGGCGACGCTCGACCCTGCGGCACGAGTGGCGTTCTTCCGCTCGCTGGGCCGCAGCTACTTCCTGGTCGGCACGCCTGCACTGGTCGTCGCACTGGTCGTCGGTGCGGTCCTGCTGCGCGATGTCGAGCAGGACGGCACGGTCGTCGCGGCCTATGTGGTCGCGGCGGTCCTGGTCCTCGCGTTCGCCGTCGCGGTCCGCCAGGCCAGACGGATGACGGTACTGCGTCGCGATCTGATCGCCTCGCCCGCCGACGCGAATCTGACCGAACGCGTCCGCGCGGGTGCGCGATCTGCCGGGCTGCTGCGAGCACTGCTCGGCGTGCTCAGCATCGCGCTGGTCGTCCTCGGCGCGGTCATCGGCAGGAGTGCAGCATGAGCGGCCTGGCCGAGGCGCTGACGATCGAGCACCGGCAGATCGACGACGGGATCGAGCGGTTCGTCGCGGCCGGCGACGTGGCGGCCCTGCGCTCGGCCTTCGAGGCGCTACGTCGACACATCTACCTGGAGGAGGAGTTCCTCTTCCCACCCGTGCGCGGCGCCGGCCTGCTGATGCCGGTCATGGTGATGATCCGCGAGCACGGGGCGCTGTGGCAGCGGATGGACGCGATCGAGTCGTCCCTGGACCGCGGGGACGACACGGCCGAGTCGTGCCGCGAGCTGCTGGCCCGCCTGGACGATCACAACTCCAAGGAGGAGCCGGTCGTCTACCCCCACGCTGACAGCGACCTGTCGGCCGAGCAGACCGCGGGCCTGAGCCAGTTCCTGCAGTCCGGCACGCTGCCCGACGACTGGATCTGCGAGGCGCTGCGCGCCTGAGCGGCAGGCGAGCCGGCCGCGATCAGCTCTTGAACAAGCTGGTGACGGAGCCATCCTCGAAGACCGCCGCGGTGGCTTGAGCCAGCAGCGGGGCGATCGACAGCACCGTCAGCTTCTCGAAGTGCTGGTCCTGCGTGAGCGGCAACGTGTTGGTCACGATGACCTCGACGGCCGGTGAGTTCTGCAGACGCTCGATGGCCGGCCCCGAGAACACCGGGTGCGTCGCGGCGATGACGACGGCTTCGGCACCGTCGGCCATCAGCGCTTCCGCGGCCTGGACGATCGTGCCCCCGGTGTCGATCAGGTCGTCGACCAGGATGCAGACCCGGCCCGCGACCTCGCCGACGACGCGATTGGCCTTGGACTCGTTCGGCTTGCGCGGATCGCGGGTCTTGTGGATGAACGCCAGGGGCACGCCGCCGAGCGAGTTGGCCCACGACTCGGCGACCTTGATGCGGCCGGCGTCGGGGGACACGACCGCCAGCTCCTTGTCCCCGTGGTTCTTGCGCACGTGACGGGTCAGGATCGGCATCGCGAGCAGGTGGTCGACCGGTCCGTCGAAGAATCCCTGGATCTGGGCGGTGTGCAGATCGACCGTCATCAGACGATCGGCCCCCGCGGTCAGGAACAGGTCGGCCATCAGGCGCGCCGAGATGGGTTCGCGCCCCAGATGCTTCTTGTCCTGGCGGGCGTAGCCGTAGAACGGCAAGATGACCGTGATGCGCTTGGCCGACGCGCGCTTGAGGGCGTCGATCATGATCAGCTGCTCCATGATCGCCTCGTTGATCGGGGCGGTGTGGCTCTGGATCACGAACGCGTCGCAGCCGCGCACCGACTCGTCGAAGCGCACGTAGATCTCGCCGTTGGCGAAGTCGTAGGCGGTGGTGGGCACCAATTCGATCTGCAGCAGGTCGGCGACCTCTTGCGCCAGCGTCGGGTGTGCGCGCCCCGAGAACAGCATCAGGTTCTTGGTCGGAACGCGCTTGGACAGGCTACTCACCGGGGTTGGCTCCCTGATCGTCGGAGGCTGACTCGTCTGCGGCCGCCCGTCGCCGGGCCACCCACCCCTCTATGTTCCTCTGTGACCCAGCACTCAGACCGAGCGCCCCCGGTGGGACGTCCTGCCTGATGGTCGCGCCCGCCCCTGTGTATGCGTCGTCGCCGATCTCCACCGGCGCGACGAACGTGTTGTTGGACGCCGTCCGGGCGTTCTTGCCGATGCGCGTCCGGTGCTTCTTGACCCCGTCGTAGTTGGCGAAGATCGTGCCGGCGCCGATGTTGGTGCCGTCACCGATGTCGGCGTCGCCGACGTAGCTCAGGTGCGGCACCTTGGCGCCGACGCCGAGCGTCGAGTTCTTGACCTCGACGAACGCTCCCACCTTGGCACCGTTGCCGATCACCGCTCCCGGGCGCAGGTAGCTGAACGGTCCGACCGCCGCACTCGCACCAATGACGGCGTCGGCAGCGTGCGTCCGCACGACGCTCGCGTCGTCGCCCACCTCGACGTTGCGCAGCGTCGTGTCCGGACCGATCGTGACACCCTCGCCGATCGACGTGGCACCGAGCAGCTGCGTTCCCGGGTGGATCGTGGTGTCCGCTCCGATCGAGACCATCGAGTCGATCCACGTGGTGGCCGGGTCGACGATCGTGACGCCTTCGGCCATCCAGTGCCGGACCAGCCGCTTGTTCAGCTCACGCCCCATGGCCGCCAGCTGGGCACGATCGTTGACGCCCTCGGTCTGCCAGACGTCCTCCAGCACGTGTGCGCCCACGGGCAGCCCCTCGCCGACGGCCGCCGAGACGATGTCGGTCAGGTACAGCTCCCCCTGGGCGTTGCTGTCGTCGAGGTTCCGCACGGCACGGGCCAGGAACTCGGCGTCGACGGCCAGGATCCCGCTGTTGATCTCGGTGACGGCCCGTTCGGCGTCCGTGGCGTCCTTGTGCTCGCGGATCGCGACCACGTTCCCCTCGCCGTCACGCAGGATGCGGCCGTAGCCGTCCGGGTGCGGCGACTGCGCCGACAGGATCGTGACGGCCCGACCGGCGCTGCGGTGCTCATCGAGCAGGGACGCCAGCGTGGCGGACTCCAGCAGCGGCACGTCGGCGTAGGTGACCAGGACGGTGCCGGAGATCTTGCCGTCGATCTTGCCGTCGAGAGCGTCGAGAGCGACCGCGACGGCATCGCCCGTGCCGCGCATCTGCTCCTGCACCGCGATCAGCGCTTGGGGGTCGATCGCCGCCACGGCCTGGCTGACCTGCTCGCGCTGGTGACCCACCACCGTCACGGTCCGGGACGCACCGACGCCGGCCACCGCGGCCAGCGCGTGCTCGAGCATGCTGCGTCCACCGACCTCGTGCAGCACCTTGGCCCGCCGCGACTTCATCCGCGTTCCGGCGCCTGCCGCCAACACGATCGCCGTGATCTGATCGCTCACGTCCGCCCTTCCGTAGTCCGCCACGGCAGTCTACGAGCCCTGGGTCTACGTTCGCTGGATGGACCTTGAAGCGATCGAGCAGATCAAACAGGTGAAGTACCGGTACTTCAAAGCCTTGGACCTCAAGCAGTGGGAAGAGTTCGGCGACTGCCTGGCCGAGGACGTCCTGGCCGCCTACGGAACTCACGCCATGGGTGAGCCCCTGCGATTCACCGGCCGCGACGCCGTCGTGTCGTACCTGTCGCAGCACCTGCCCGAGACCGTCACCACGCTGCACGTCGCTGCCCATCCGGTCATCGACGTCGATGGTGACCGGGCATCGGCGTCGTGGTGCTTCCAGGACACCGTGATCGTGACCGACGCCGGTCTGACGATTCAGGGTGGCGGCTACTACGCCGACGAGTACCGTCGTGAGGCGAGCGGCCGGTGGCAGATCACCACGACCCGTTACGAGCGGGTGTTCGAGGTGATGACGTCCCATGCCGATACACCGAGCTTGCGGATGCTCGCCAACCGCTGGGCCTGAGCGCACGGCCGTGACGCCACCACAGGGCGTCTCAGCTCCCCACGGCGCCCGGCACCGAGTCCACCAGGTCGTGCGTCATCTGGTTCTCGGCCTTGAGCCGGGCCAGCTCGGTTTCTCGGGCGACGTAGCCGCGAGCCGTCACCCGTTCGTGGCCGAGCAGGCCGAGCCGGAGTCGATCCAGCGCGTACAGTCCCGGCCGTGCCGCACGCAGCACGTGCTTGCCGATCCCGTCGGGGACGCCGAGTCGGTCGGCTGCCTCGTCGCCGAGGAACACCCGGGACATCGCGTACATCGTGCGCCGGGCGGCGGGTTCACAGAACCGCCGCGGGCCGGGCAGCATCGCGGCCAGCTGCTTGGCCAGATAGTCCTCGACCAACGCCTTGGTGAAGTCCTTGCTGTACTGATCCGGACCCGGCGACGTCAGGCTGTACAGCTCCTCGATGCGGATCTGGTCCGACTCGGTCGCCGGGTTGATGTCGTCGTCGACGCCGATGACGTGACCGACGTAGCGCCACAGGTGGTAAATGTCGTCGAGCTCCTCGCGGCTGAACCGCACCCCGAGCCGCTGCATCGCGGCCAGTGAGATGTGTCCGAACTCGGCGAGCGTGAACGCCATGTACGGCTGCGGGATCGGCACTCCCCAAGCCGGTTCGTCCCATGCGTCGCCACGTTCGATGAAGCGACGCACGTGTGCGTGGATCATCCGCACGCGGATGGTGTGCTGGAACCCCGGGGCGTCGACGTCCATGCCGCCGGGCGCCACGACCCGCGACAACCACTCGCCCACCTCGATCGATCGGACCGCGGGTTCGGTGCCGTAGCGACCGGTCAGCAGCAACGGCTTGGCCGCGATCCAGTTCTCGGCGCCGGCCAGCAGCGACGCCGCTCCCAGCACCAGACCCCACTGGGCGGTGTACCGGATCAGAGCATCGGCCGCACGGTCGAGTCGATCGCGTTCCAGCCAGTCGGGGTCGGTCGACACCTGGTCGATCAGCGCCTGTACCGACGCCGGCGGATCGGTGACCGCCGCCATCCCCTCGGTCATCAGGACGCGGATCGCCGACGATGCGCTCCGGTCGCGCGCGATGGTGTCAGCCAGCGGATCGCCACGCCACATCGCCTCGAGCCACAGCCGGCCGAAGTCGCCGTACCGGTCCACGGCCAGGTCTGCGTGCGGCAGTGCGGTGGGATCGGTGCGGATGCGCTCAGTGGTCATGAAGTCATTGAACCAATGAATCCATACCCCTGGGTAGGGTTCGGCGAGCCCCGTCTCGCCGGTTCGTGTGATGTCCCATGCGGTGGGTACGCCCTCCGTGATCACGTCACCGACGGATCACTCACACCACTACGGGGAGGCATCCGATGAAGAAGTTGTTGCTGTTGGCCGGCGGTGTCGTCGGTTACGTCCTGGGCACTCGCGCAGGACGCGAACGGTATGCCCAGATCAAGCGGGGAGCCAAGCAGGTCTGGGCCTCCGAGCCCGTGCAGTCCGGGGTCGGTGAAGCAGGGTCGATGGCGACCCACGCGGCCGAATCGGCAGGCGAGAAGATCGCCGACGTCGCCAAGTCGGTCAAGGACAAGGTCGCCGGTGAGTCGGCCGATCAGGACGAGTCCCTTCCTCCGGTCAGTCCCGTGGACCCCGTCGTCGCGCCGACCGGTTCGGCACCGCAGGAGGGCATCAGCTGATTGCTGCATAGCGCCCCGCACCTGGGGTACGCACCCGAAGAAGGAACGCCCCCCACCAACAGGAGGTTCGATCATGGGTACCGAAGACAAGATCGGCAATCACGTCGACAACGCCGTCGGCAAGGCCAAGGAGGCGGCCGGCAAGGTCACCGACGACGAGTCGCAGGAGCAAGAGGGCAAGCTCGACCAGATGAAGGCCGACCTCAAGCAGGCCGGCGAGAAGGTCAAGGACGCCTTCCGCGACTAGTACACGCGGCCACGGTCGCGTGGCACACCCGGTGCTGCGGCGGCGGACATGTTCCCCCGTCCGTCGCCGCTCTTGCCGACCGGACGGCAATCGAGGAGTTGAGTTCGATGGCAGCTTGTGACGTCTGTGGGAACGACTACGAGCGGACCTTTCAGGTCAGCATCGCGGGCTCGCAGCACACGTTCGACAGCTTCGAGTGCGCGATCCATGCCCTGGCGCCGCTGTGCGGGCACTGCGGTTGCCGGGTGATCGGCCACGGTCACGAGGTCGACGGCCGCATCTTCTGCTGCGCCCACTGTGCCGAGCACCACGCCGACAGCCCGTCGCAGGACGTCGACGAGATGAGCAAGGAGTCCTTCCCGTCCAGCGACCCGCCCTTGACGTGGTCGAGCGCCGGTCAGAGCAACAGCTAAACCACTCACGAATGAAGGAGGAAGCGACATGCCTGGAGATCGCAACCGATCACTGAAGGACCCTGACCTCTACGAGGAGCTGCGCGAGGACGGGGCATCGAAGGAGAAGGCCGCGCGGATCTCGAACGCCGCCGCAGCTGAAGGGCGCGACGAGGTGGGTCGCCGAGGCGGCGAGCACGGCTCGTACGAGGACTGGACGGTCGACGAGCTCCGCGACCGCGCCAAGGAGCTGGACTTGACGAACTACTCGGACAAGACCAAGGACGAGCTGATCTCGGCGCTGCGCAATCATTGACCGCCCCGCTCGACGAACGGGTCCCGACTGCGTAAGTCGGGGCCCGTTGCGCTGTGGGGTACCGAGACCCCGGCTCGTCGGTTTCAGAACACGGGCTTGCCGCCCGTGACGCCCAGCACGGTGCCGGACACGTAGCTGGCCTCGGCCTCGCAGGCCAGGAACACGAACGCCGGCGCCACCTCGGCGGGCTGTCCGGGTCGACCCAGCGGCGTGTCGGTGCCGAAGTGCTGGACCTTCTCCACCGGTTGGGTCGCCGGTTGCAGAGGGGTCCAGATCGGACCGGGCGCCACCGCGTTGACCCGGATCCCGTGGGGTCCGAGCTCGGCCGCGAGGTTGACCGTCACGTTGTTGATCGCAGCCTTGGTCGCGGCATAGTCCAACAACGACGTGGACGGTTCGTACGCCTGGATCGACGAGTTGTTGATGATGCAGCCCCTCGAGCTGCGCAGGTGCGGCAGCGCTGCCCGGGTCAGCCAGAACAGGCTGTACAGATTGGTCTTGAACGTCCGGTCCAGACGTTCGTCGTCCATCTGTTCCAGTCCGTCGTCCCGGGCCATCTGGAACCCGGCGTTGTTGACCAGGATGTCCAACGCGCCCAGCTGCTCGACGGTGGATCGCACCGTTGCCTGGACGTCATCGGGGTCGCGCAGGTCGGCCTCGATCGCCACGGCGCGGCGGCCGGCGTCCTCGACGAGACCTTCGGTGACGTCGGCGTCGGACCGCTCCTGGGGAAGATACGTGAACGCCACGTCTGCGCCTTCGCGGGCGTACGCCAACGCGATCGCACGGCCGATGCCGGAGTCTCCCCCCGTGATGAGCGCCCGCTTGTCGTGCAGTCGCGCGTTGCCGCGATAGCTGTCCTCGCCGTGATCCGGCGTCGGTGTCATCTGGGACGTCAGGCCCGGCGGCTGCTGTTGCTGAGCCGGAAAGTACGTGTCGTCGGACATCTGCTTTCCCCTTTCGTTGATGCATGGACAAATCGGCTGGAATTGCTCGCGGCGGAACCGGATCAGTCCGCCGGTGGCAGCGGACGGGTTGCGGGGCCATCGAGGACACGTCCGTCCGGGCCGAAGCGTGAGCCGTGCAGCGGGCAGTCCCAGGACTGCTCGGTCTCGTTCCACCGCACGATCCCGCCCAGGTGGGTGCAGACGGCACTGAGCGAGCGCGGACAACCCTCGACGACCGAGGTGGCCGTCGGCGGAACGCCGGCGGTGATCGTCGCGTCCCCGCTCGGATCGCGCTCACTGCCGGACAGCGCTGCCCCGACCCAGCCGGACACCAGGTCCACCGCGACGGTCCCGTTGCGCGACAGCGTGGAGAGCAGCGAGCGAGGGCGCACGACGCGCGCAGGTGGGATGACGGGCAGCGGTTGGTCGTCCGCGACGGCCGCGCCCATCCGGCGCCCCGCCGCGACACCGGCCAGCAGGCCCCACTTGCCGAACCCGGTCGCGGCATGAATCGGCAGGCGGCCGGCGAGGCGCCCGACCAGCGGGGATCCGTCCGGGGTCAGGTGATCCTGAGCGGACCACGCCGCAACCTCGGCGCCGACCTTCAGGTGGCGGGCGGCCCAGTCACGCAGGGTGTCCAGGTGCTGCCCTGTGGGGTTGCGGTGTCCGACGAGGTGACCGGCGCCGCCCACCACGACCAGGTCCCGGCCGTCCACCGTGGCGGCGCGCACCGAGATCGTGGGAGTGCCTGCCGTCACCGCCATCGAGGTCACGGTGTCAGCCGGGGCGTCGAACGCCACCGCGTACGAACGGTGCGGACGCGTCAGGACGAACGCCAAGCTCCGGTCGGCGATGGGCAGGCCGGTGGCCAGCACGACCGCACCCGCACGCATCCGCAGTCCACGATCGCTGCCCACCTCGACGCCGCCGTCGCACTCGTGCAGCTCCTGGACGCGTTGTCCCAGATGCAGGTCCACCCCGGCGCTGACGCCTTCCTGCGCGAGCACGTGGGTGTACTCGGCCGGATCGACCTGGAGCTGACCTTCCAACGTGACGGCACCGACGCCGGGTAGTCCGTCCGGCGGCTCCGACAGCAGGTGCACGTCCAGCCCCAGGTCTCGCGCCACCTTGCACTCACGCTCGACGGCAGGCAGCTGGTCGATCCGGGCAGCCCACGTCGCCGCCGTTCGGCGCTGGAACGCGGTGTGATGTTGGTCGAGCAGCTGCTCGACCCACCACTGGGCCTGACGGCACCCGTCGAGATAGCGTGCCGCGGCCTCGAGCCCCGCGTGGCGTTCGATCGTGGACAGCCGGGTGCCTGCGAGCAGAGTGAACTTACCGGTCGATCGCGCAGTCGTGCCGCTGTGCAGGTCACCCGCGGCTTCCAGCACCGCCACGCGAGCACCACGACCGGCTGCCTCGATCGCGGCGCTGAGACCGACCACTCCAGCACCGACCACCACGATGTCGACGGAGTCGTGGTGGGGAGCCGGCGGCAGCCAGGGAGTCGACGGGTGCTCCCACGCGGTGGCAGTCGTCATCGAGCTTGCTGGCTCAGCGTGCGCGGCGTCCGGACGGCGGTGGGGGCGTGTCCGGGTCCGTGGGCGAGAAGGCCGGGTCCGGCGCCTCGGGGTTGGGGTACTCGGGCACGTCATCGGGGTCCGACGGAGGCGAGTCCGGAGCGTTCGGGTCGTCCGGCGTCGGCGCGACGGTCATGATCGTTCTCCTTGGTATCGGGTACTCGAGGAGTGCCCAATGCCCCCGCACTCATGCCGACCGGACGGGAGAAGATCGCGATGGACGCGCTGTTGCTGATCGACCTGCAGGAAGACTTCTTCGCGCCACCGAGCCTGGCCCGTCAGCGATCGGCCGTGGTGGACGCGGTTCGGCGCTGGGTCGACGTCGCCGTCGAAGCCGACGCCATGGTGCTCGAGGTCAGGACAGAGGTGCCGGACGATCCAGCCGCATGGGCACTGAACATGCGCGACGACGGCCATCCGGTGGCACTTCACGGGCGTCCGGGAACTCGCCGACTCGACGAGCTGACCGATCTGCACGTCGACACCACGATCGTGAAGCGCCGCGACGACGCCTTCGTGGGCACCGACCTGGCACACGTCCTTCGGTCGGCCGGGGTCGAGAACGTGACCATCGCCGGCGTGTCCACCGAGGCCTGCGTCGCGCTGACCGCCGCCGGCGCATACGCACGCGACTTCCGGGTCTCGTTGGCCGGCGACGCCGTGGCCTCGGCCAGCAGCAGTGCGCACGAGCAGGCCCTGGCGTGGCTGGCTTCGCAGTACCGGCAACCGGTCATCCCCTGTCCGTCCGACAGGTGAGGGTCCCGACCTCGTCGGACGACCCGCCGCGGGCGGTCAGTCGGACTCGATCAATCCGTCGTCCTCGGCTTGATCGACCAGGTCGCGCACGACGTCGATCGTGCCGCAGTCGGAGTCGATCAGACGGTTCCGTTCCTCGCAGAACGCTCGGCCGAGCTCGCCGCGCACTGCCGGTGTCACGTCATCGCGGGCCGGATCGAGGATCGTCAGCTCCTCCTCGGCCAGGTGATGGCTGATCGCTGAGGTCAGCTCCTCGACCGCTGCGTCGAACTGATCGCCCGACAGGCTCGACAGCTCCATCACGGCCAACAGCGCCTGGTGCGCCTCGGCGTGCTCGTGCTCGCCGTGCTCGGCCTCCTCCTCGTCCACGACACCCTTGCGACGCAGCTTCGGATACACCTGGCTCTCCTCCGCCTCGGCGTGCGCCACGTGCAGCGTGGCCAGCATCCGTAACGCCTCGGCGCGGTCGTCGTGGGAGCCGCGCAACCGGCGAAGGAGTGCTTCGAACGTGGCGTGGTCGTCCAGGATCAGGTCGATGACGTCTCCGCCGGTGGGTCGGGACAAGCCTTGGTCAGACATCGGACGTCTCCCGCAGATGGGCACAGTCCAGGCACATCGTGGCTTGCGGATGTGCTTGTAGGCGCGCCTTGGGGATCACCGCACCGCACACGGTGCAGCTGCCGTAACGGCCCTGGTCGATCAGCTCGATCACGTACTCGGACTGTTGCAGCAGCAGCCGGTCACGTTCGAGCATCAGCAGGTCGAAGTCGGCTTGCGACGACCAATCGGCTGCGTCGGCGGCGTCACCGCCCTCGGGCACCGGCACCCGATGGTGTCCGATCCGTTGTCTGAGCTCGAGTGCGGTGCGACTCAGGTCCTGGCGAAGGCGTGCCAGCTCGTCGTTCGACCACGACGCGTCGATGGTGTCCATGTCACTGCCGTACCCCTCCTGGTGCCTGCCATTCACTCCGACGTCTCTCGCGCGTGCAGCAGCGCGAGGATCAGGCACGACAGCGCTCCGAGGGCGGCCAGGACGAAAGCGATGAAATCCCACGGGCGACCGGGCACGTCGCTGTAACGAACGATCGCGAGTCCGATGACGCCGACGATCGTCGAGCCGACGGCGACGGGCAACACCACAGGCCAGTAGATGTGTGACGACATGTTCGCCTCCTGCATTCACGAGCTGATCCGAGGAGTACCCATCCGCCTGCGGACGACACGTGCCTACGGCAACAGGGGCGACCACCGATCGAAACCACTGCGCAGCTCGACGACTTCGCCGAGCTCCACCACGTCGTCGATGTCGACCAGGAAGGAGCCGCGGTGCCGGTGCGCCAGCCAGCGACTGATCACCCGTGGGCGATCCACGCCGATGCGTTCGTACCCGAGGAAGGCCGCCCGCCGCCGCGGTCCGATCACGAGACCGACGAGCTCTGCCGGCGCCCGACCCGGATTCTGCCCGTCGCGCAGCACGAATCGGGCATCCAGCACGTATCCGATCCGGCGGCCGTCGCACTCGACCGTCCGGCCCAGCAGGTCACCCAGGATCATGGTTGCCTCCAGGAATCTTGCTGATGACCTGATCGCGCCACCAGCGTTCGCGCCAGAGCGCTGCCACCTCGTCGCGCTCGGCATCGGTGTTCAGCACGTATCCGACGTCGGTCACCACGTGCCAGTCCAACGTGTCCCGCGTGGCCAGCGGACGGTGGGCGCCGAAGAACCTGGTGGTCAACCCGGAGCCGAGAATGACCCGATCGATCGTCCAACGCCCGTCGTCGTCGCGCTCGAGAACCAGATCGCCCACGGCAAGCATCGGATGTCCGTCACGGTCCAGGATCTGCCGATCCAACAGGTTCAGCTCGGCGTCGATCAAGCGGCCCCCGTGCTCGGGATGTCGAGGAAGACGATCGGACATGTCAGGCCCCCATGTTCGTCAGGATCATCAACGGAATCGCCGCGAGCGCGGCCACCATCACGATGACCAGGTAGATCATCGCCACCAGGTTGAGCAGGGGTCCGTTCGTGTTCTCGCCCACGTACTGCGGATCGTTCGCCACGACCAGGATCGGGAAGTAGGTCAGCGGCAGAGCCACCGCGCTGAACACGACGGAGAACTCCGTGACCATGATGGGGTCGATCCCGGACAGCATCACGAGGCATCCGATCACGATCACGCCCAACAGCACGGCGTGGAACTGCGGCGCCTGCGACGGGCGTAGCCGCTTGCCCCACGGCCAACCCGCGAACTGCGCGATCGAGTACACGCACGACAGCGCCGTCTCGATGGCCGCACCCGCGGTGGCCGCCAGCACCCCGACGAGCACGACGACCAGTCCCGCCACGCCCAGCGCGACACCGACCGGCGCGACGACCTGGGACAGGCTGCTGACGCCGATGCCGGCCGGCAGCAGCACCACGGCAGCGCACCCGGCGATCGCGATCGACAGCAGTCCGCCGAGCGGGAACCCGATGAGCACGTTGAGCCGGGACAGCCACAGGTCCTGCTTGGTCCAGTGGTCCTCGGCCGCTCCCGAGGAGAAGAAGAACACCTCGTACGGCGTCATCGCGGCGCCGAAGAGTGCTACGGCGTAGAACGCGTAGGTCAGACCGTTCTCGCCGGTGTCGGGAGTCTGCTGCACGACTTGTCGACCGAGCTCGCCCCAGTCGGGTCCGAGCTGGAACAGCGCGACGATGAAGGCCACGAGCAGCAGGCCCATCAGACCGGCGACGTTCTCCAGGATCGAGAACTTGACCCGCCACAGGACCAGCCACAGCAGCAACGCGACCGGCAGGACGTAGGCGACCGGAACGACACCGCTCAGCAGCTGCAACGCCAAGGCCACACCACCGATCTCGGCCATCAACGTCAACAGCGTCATGGCCATCGACCCGGTCAGGTTCGCCAGCGCAGCACGCGGACCGAGGCGCTCGCGGATGATGTCGAACGTCGCACGTCCGCTCAGCGCCGTGACCTTGCCGGACATGTGGGCGAACAACGAGATGCCGATGACACCCACCACGACGACCCAGACCAGGGACAGGCCGAAGCGCGATCCCACCACGGCGTTGGTGACGAGGTCGCCGATGTCGACGAATCCGCCGATCGCCGTCAGGATCCCCAGCGCGGCTCCGAAGATCTTGCTCATCGGCCGGCCGCCGCTCTCGACTCCAGCTCAGCCAGCGCGTCGGCATCGTCGCGAAGCTCGTCGATGAGCTCCTCAGCACGGTCTGAGCCGATGTCGCGTGCCGCCTGCTGCAGATGTCGCGCCGCACGAGCCAGGACGTCCATGGCGTCCTGCTGGATGTCGGCTTGCTGGTCGCCGACCGTCAGCTGCGTCACCTGCTTGGCGGCCGTCGCAGCCTCGCGACGTGCATCGTCGATCATCGTCTCGGCCGTCGACCGCGTGAGCCGTCCTTGCGCGTGCTGTTCCAGCGCCAGCGCCGCCGTGGCTGCCGACGAACCGGCGTCACCGACCGCGACGCTCAGCGGGTCCTTCGCGATGCCACATCCAGCGAGGGCAACCGAGCACATCACGACCAGCGCCAACCAGTGACGCCAGCACCCGACCTGTGCTCGAGGCAGGACTGCCCCCATGTTCGCCCCCTTACGTTCAAGGGAGCCATACCCGCAGCTCGCAGGGCCGAAACGTCAGTGCTCGGGAAGCGAACGATCCGACACGATCTGCTCGGCGACGTCGCGCAGCTTGGTGTTGTGCGACTGGGAGTAGCGCCGGAGCACGTCGAAGGCCTGCTCCTCACCGATGTCGAACCGCTCCATCAGCATGCCCATGGCGATACCGATCAATTTTCGGGCGTCGATCGCCCGCCGCAGTCCTTCCACGTCGTTCGACCTGGCCAGTGCGACTGCGGCATGGCGAGCCAGGATCATCGCGACGGCCTCGTCGTCCTCGTCGAAGGCCCCCGCGCGATGCGCGTAGACGTTGATCGATCCGTAGCGACGTTCCCGGGTCGCCAACGGAGCCAGCAGGACCGATCGGAAGCCCAGCTCGGCGACCGCAGCACACCATCGCGGCCATCTGGGATCGCTCGTCGTGTCGTCGATCCGATCGACCTTGGTGGGACGCTCGGCCGGCTCCAACGACGGGCCCTCATCCAGCTCCGACTGCAACAGCTGGGCACGACTAGCCGCATCGCTCGTCGATGCCGCCTCCTCCAAGCGGTGGCGTGAACGGATGATCAGCACGCCCGCGGCGTCGCCGCCGACCGCGACGCGGCCGTACTCCGCGATGAGTCCGATGGTCTCCTCGGTGCTGCCCGCTTCGTGCAGACTCAGGGCGATCTCGGAGTTGATCAGACTGTGGGACGGATGCTGGGTTTGACTGTGATCTCCGTCCATATCGCAACTCTCGCACACTTCGGACTTGCGTGGTGCCCCGACCCGGGGCAGAGTGGGAAACGGTTGAGCAACCAGCCATGAGGACGATGTCCTGTTCGGGGGAACACAATGGCTGCGACAATCACCACTACCGACCGTCTGACGTCTGAGGAACAGGCTCTGGTCGAGCAACACCTGATGCTCGCGACTCGACTCGCGCGGCGTTTTCGACATCGCGGAGTCGATCCCGATGACCTGGTCCAGGTCGCCCGCTTGGCGTTGGTCAAGGCGGCCGCGGGTTACGACGAGTCCCGCGGCTCGTTCGTGCCTTATGCCTCCACGACCATCCGCGGCGAGCTCAAACGCCACTTCCGCGACCACGCCTGGATGGTGCGTCCGCCACGCCGTATCCAGGAGGTGCAGGCGGCCCTGAGCGCCCAGCGCGACCTGCAACCGCAACAAGCCGACCCGCACGTGCTCGCCGAGGCGATCGGCAGCGATGTCAGTGACGTGCGAGAAGCGTTGGCAGCACGCGGCTGCTACACGTGCGACTCGATCGATGCCGCCGAGGA
>DATMSF010000070.1:0-6176 GCA_035565535.1 Aeromicrobium sp. | reverse complement strand
CGGCCACCAGGATCGGACCCCGGTCACGAGAGAACTGCTCGTCGTTGACCCGCCGGTTGCCTTCCTTGGAGTTCAAGTCGTCGGCCTGGACGAACTGGACGTAGTTCACGTTGACCAGCAGCGCGAGGAACAGCACCAGGCACGCGACGGCCAGATTGCGGATCGGCTTGTTCATCCGAGCCTCACCACCGTGCACTCTGGGCGGTGTCCGCTCGTCTGACGTGTTGTCGTGGGTTGGCTCATCCGAGCTTCACCACCTGTGTCTCCTCATCGCTCTGGATGGTCGACACCTCGGGGGCCGGGCGGCGCGTCTGGTCGCTGATGCGCAGCAGCAACGCCATGACCGCCCAGTTCATCACGATCGAGGACCCACCTTGGGCCAGGAACGGTGTGGTCAGACCGGTCAGCGGGATGAGGCGGGTCACGCCGCCGACCACGACGAACACCTGGAGCGCGAACGAGACGGCCAGACCGGCGGCCAGCAGCTTGCCGAACGCGTCGCGGCACGTCAAAGCGATCCGCAGGCCCCGCTCGACGATCAGGCCGTAGATCAACAAGATCGCCATCAACCCGGCGAGGCCCAGCTCCTCACCCATCGACCCGATGATGAAGTCCGAGAACGAGAACGGGGTCAGCTCCGGGCTGCCCTGCCCCAGACCGCGTCCGAGCAGTCCGCCGTGCGCCAAGCCGTACAACGAGCTGATCAGCTGGCTGTTCGCGTCGGGATCGCCGAACGGGTCCAACCACGCGTCGAACCGGGTGCGCACGTGACCGAAACGCAGGTAGCCGAAGTACGCGCCGACGACGAACAGGCCGCCACCGACCACGAGCCAGCCGGGACGCTCGGTCGCGATGTACAGCATCACGACGAACAGACCGAAGAACAACAGCGAGGATCCCAGGTCTCGCTGGAAGACCAGGATGCCGATGCTGATCAGCCAGCCCGCCAGGATCGGACCGAGGTCACGGCCTCGCGGCAGGTCGATGTTGAGGATCCGTCGGCCCGCCAACGCGAGCGCGTCCTTGTGTCGGACCAGGTAGCCGGCGAAGAAGATCGCCAGGCAGATCTTGGCCGCCTCCCCTGGCTGGAAGCTGAACGGTCCGATGCTGATCCAGATGCGGGCACCGCGGATGTTCTCGCCGATCACGGGCAGCAGCGGCAGGACCAGCAGCACGATCGCCGCCAACCCGGCCAGATAGGTGAACCGCTGCAGCAGCCGGTGGTCGGTGACGACGAACAGCACACCGACGAACGCCACCAGCCCGAACCCGGTCCACATCAGCTGGGCATTGGCCAGCGGCTCGTAGTTGCCGCCCAGGCAGAAGATCGAGTTCGGGCAGTCCTGGTCGATCCGGTAGATCATCGCCAGGCCCAACCCGTTGAGGCACACGACCAACGGCAGCAGCACGGGATCGGCGTACGGCGCCAGCTTGCGCACGACGAACGTCGTGGCGAACGCGACCACGACGACCGCTGCGGCGAGCTTGAACGCCCCGGCAGGGACGGTTCCGCTGGTGCCGAGTCCGACCGAGACGTAGGCGAAGATCGCGATCGTGACCGCGATCGTCATCAGGAACAGCTCTGCTCCGCGGCGCTTGCGCGGTACCCAGCCAGGCGTACTCGTGGACATCAGCGACTCTGTGCAGTGGTGTCGTCGGTACCGGACGTCGCCGTCGGCTCCGGTGAAGGCGTCGGGGTCGGTTGCATGCGGTTGCGGGCCGTCTGGCGCAGATTGGCTACGGTCTCGTCGGCCTCGGCGCGGTCGCGGCTGGGGATCCCGTCGTTGACGCGCTCCTGGGTCAGTGTCGGCAGGGAGTCGACCTCGATCTCGGTCGTCTCCACGACCGTGTTGAGCGAGACGAACGGCAGCGAGAGGTCGACGCCACGGTAGATCGCGACGTGGCCGTCCTCGGCGCCGACGTAGTACTGGGTCTGCGTCCAGCGGTAGCCGGCGTATCCGCCTGCCCCGATCAGGGCGAGCAGGACGAGCACCACCAGGGTGCGCTTGAACCATCGACGTTGTGCGGGCGGCAGCGGTGCGTAGCGCAGCTCCTCCTCGTCGATGCCTTCGTCCGGGTCCTGTTCGGCGTCGACGGCCATGCCCGTGGGGGGACGTGGCTGCTCGGCGGCGGCGCCGACCAGCTGGGGGCGCCCGTCGGCCGAGGACAGCGTCGGGTCGACCTCGGTGTCCTTGGGCACGAACTCGGCGATCACGACGGTCACGTTGTCGACCCCGCCGGCATCGAGAGCGGCGCGGATCAGCTCGGTGGCCGCCAGGTCGATCGAGTCGGCGCCGAGGCAACGTTCGATCACGTCGTCGGTGACCATGTCGGACAGTCCGTCGCTGCACAACAGGTAGCGGTCGCCGGCCTGCGGCTGGATCCAGGTCAGGTCCGCCGCGTTGTCGTCACGACCGAGCAGGGCTCGCAGCAGCAGCGACTTGTGCGGGTGGTGGCGGGCTTCCTCGGCGGTGAGCCGCCCCTCGTCGACCAGGCTCTGCACGAACGTGTGGTCCGAGCTGATCTGGGTCAGTGCGCCGTCACGGAGTCGGTAGCTGCGCGAGTCGCCCAGGTGGGCCCACGCCAGCTTCTCGCCGTCCCACAACATGGCCTCGACCGTCGTGCCCATCCCCTCGACCGCCGGGTCGTCGGCGATCAGGTTGCTCAGCCGCGTGTTGGCCAGCTCGATCGTGCTGCCGAGGGCGCTCAACGCGTCGATCTCGTGGTCGCGGTCCAGCGTCCGCAGGGTGTTCATCGTGGTCGCGGAGGCCAGGTCGCCGGCTGCGGCACCGCCCATGCCGTCGGCGATCGCGATCAGTCGACTGCTGGCGTAGCCGGAGTCCTCGTTGTTCGTCCGGCGCAGACCGACGTCGGTGAGAGCGACGTAGCGGTAGGTCAACTGGCCGGTCACTTGCGCAGCTCCACGATCGTCTTGCCCAGGCGCACCTGGATGCCCAGGCCCACCGGCACGGGACTGGTCACGCGCTGGCTGCCGATGTAGGTGCCGTTGGTCGAACCGAGGTCCTCGACGAACCACTGCTCACCATTGGTCGCGAAGCGTGCGTGTCGGGTCGACACGTAGTCGTCGTCGAGGCGGATGGCGGCATCGGTGCCGCGGCCCAGCAAGATCGGGCCCTCCCCCAGCGGAACGCTCTGTCCCTGGTTTGCGCCCGACACGATGTACAGGATGCTCGGGGTGCCTCGGGCCGGCTTCTTCTTGCGCGGACTGCTGGTGCGCTGGCGTGCGGGGCGCGGGGTCTTGGCCTTGGCCGCGCTGGGCGCCTTCGTCCCGAAGATGTCGGAGCGGATCACCGACACCGCCGACAGGACGAAGATCCACAACACCGCGAGGAAGGCGAGCTTGATCAACGTCAGGGTCAGCTCGGACATGTCACCGCTGCTCGTTGATCCGAACGATGACGACGGTGTTGCCCAGGCGGATCTCCGATCCGTCGCCGACGACGCCGGTCTGCACCCGGTGTCCGTTGAGCACCACTCCGTTGGTCGAGCCGAGGTCGGTGACCGTGACCGACGTGTCGCCGCCGTTGCGATGGACTGCTATCTCGGCGTGACGGCGGGAGATGCCCGGGTCGTCGACGCGCAGCCCGACGTCGGTCCCGCGTCCGATCACCAGGCCGTCGAGCGGCACGGGATGACTCTGGCCGTTGACCTCGATCAGGACGTTGCTGCGACGAGCCGCCGCCACAGCAGCTTGCGCGTCGGCGGTCGTCACTGCGGCGTTGGTCTTGGACCGCACGCGGAACCGGCCGGTGCCCAGGTCGGCCATCTCGACGAACGAGATCTTGACGGGCCCGGCGAGCGTGTACCGCTGGTCGTGGACGTGATCTTGGACGAGCGTGGCCAGCTCCTCGATGAGGGTGCCGCCGAACGGCGCGAGACGTTCGTGGTCGGCCGGTGACAGCTCGACGGTGAAGTCGTTGGGCACGAGGCGCCGGTCGCGCGACAGCACGTGGGCCGAGTTGTCGACCTCGCGCTGCAGGGCGGCAGCGATCTCCACAGGTTGCACGGCACTGCGGAAGGCGCGCGCGAACGCGTTCGTGACGACACCTTCCAGTCGTTGCTCGAAGCGTTGCAGGACTCCAGCCACCGGTGTCGCCCCCTCTCCTCGTCGCGGCACGACGTACTGCCGTGCCTGAAGTACGTGGATCGATCGTATCGGGCCGAGCCATGCTGAGGGGGCCTCCGGGCCGGTCGACCCTGGATTGGTTGATGCGCCGACCGCCCTGTTAGAATCTGTCGTCGGTCCTCAGTGACCGCACGCGCGAGTGGCGGAACGGTAGACGCGCTGTCTTCAGGTGGCAGTGTCCGCAAGGGCGTGGGGGTTCAAATCCCCCCTCGCGCACCCGACAGTGAACGGGCCCTGACGAGAGATCGTGAGGGCCCGTCGTCATGTCCGGGCCCGTTCAGTGGCGGGTAGATGACGCTGCGGGATTTGAGGAGGAGCCGCACTCGACCGGTGCGGTTGACGTGCTCCGGAAACGCGGCGACGGGGTCCCCCCTCGCGCACCCTAAGTCTGAGGACTTCGTTCCGCATACGGGCGCGCGCAGTTGCGGATGATTGGCCAAGCCGGATGCGGCCTGAGAGTTTCTCGGAAGTTTCTGTCGTAAATGAGATGGCGTTTGTGCTAGAAACTCTGTATGAAACTTGATCCCCTAGGCGACGCTCTGCAGTTGATCGCTGACGGGACCACCGCCGCTTCGCTTGAGAACGAGACCCTGGACTTCAAACGTGATCCGCACACAGTGACGGGTCGTGGCGCGCCGGGCAATCCAAGGGCGCGGCTCATCGAGGAGTTGGTAGACGCCGTCGTGTGCTTCGCAAACGCGCGCGGTGGACGAATCGTTCTCGGAGTCGACGACCGAACGCCTGGCGAGGGTGCTTTCATCGGTACACAGGCCGACCCTGCGGATCTCCGGCAGCGGATCTACGGCAACACGAGACCTCAACTCACCGTGCCGATAGAGGAAATCCAGTTCCTTGAGGCTCGCCTCCTGGTCATCACCGTTCCCGAGGGATTGGATCTCGTGACGGACAGCAAGGGCAAGGCACTCAGCCGCATCGGCACCTCATGTACGCCGCTGACTGAGGACGCGCGCCGCGCTTTGGCGCACGAACGACGGAACCCAGACTTGACCGCGCGACCGTCTGACCGAGCGTGGCAAGACGTTGCACCGGCCGCGATGAGGCAGGCGCGCCGTCTCTTGGGACAGCTCGTAGACCTGCGCAACCAGATGGCGGACCTCGACGACGGCAGTCTGTTGCGTGCGCTCAACCTCGTCGATCGCGACGACCGGCTGCTCATAGCTGGTGAGATCCTGTTCTGTCCGCCCGAGCAGGACATGCTGGACATGCTGACGCGACCTGCGGCGGGCTCTGAACCTTCCGTACGGCGGCTGCGGGAGCCGCTCGTTCTTCTCTTGCCGCATGCGCTCGATTCAGTGCGTGCCACGATCGACCCAGAGGTTGCGCACATCGCGTTGGCTGGAGGTCAGGAGATTGCGCTGCCGGACTTCTCGCCGATTGCCGTCGATGAAGCGGTGACAAATGCTCTGGTACACCGTGACTATTCACGACCCGAACGCGTCGTGATTGATCACTCGCCCAACGCTCTTCGGGTCTGGTCACCAGGTGGACTGCCGTTCGGTGTGACCGAAGACCGCCTCCTCAGCACGGTATCGACGCCGCGCAACGCGACGCTCATGTCGGCGATGCAGCAGCTCGGACTTGCTGAACGCGCCTCGCGTGGTATTGACCGAATGTTTCGAGAGCAGGTCCGCGTCGGACAACAAGTGCCAGGGATTCGCGCTGACGAATATTCGGTCGAGGTCTACTTCACCAGTGGTGCACCGAACCGAGCATTCGCCGGCTTCGTGGCCAGCCTTCCGCGAGCGCTACGCGACAACGTCGACGCGATGCTCTCGTTGGTTCACCTGTGCCAGCGGCCGATGCTGACGCTGGCTGAGGCGTCGCGGCTGCTCCAGGTCAGCGACGTCGAAGCACGGGACAGGCTCGATGGACTAGCGGCTGGAGCGAACGCTCTGGTCGAGCGGGATGGCGATGCACGTAGGGGCATCCGCTGGAGGCTTCGACCGTCGGTGGCTTCCGCCCTCGGGACGGCGGTTCAACACCGAGCCCGAGCAGACTCGGCACGCCC
>DATMSF010000069.1:0-1685 GCA_035565535.1 Aeromicrobium sp. | reverse complement strand
GATGCGTCGCAGCGGTCGACGGTCGCCGATGCGTCGACGTCGAAGGTGTTCGCCAGCGACGAGGTGCAACGCCTCGGGCTGGCGCTCGCCGACGTCGTCACGGCGTTCGGTGACCTGCGCGATCCGGCGACCGCACGGCTGGCGGCGTATCTGGACGACACCAGCAAGCGCAACCTGGTGCTGACCTTCGGTGGCGGCGTCAACGAGATCCAGCGCGAGCTGATCGCGATGTTCGGGCTGGGTCTGCCCAAGGTGCCCCGATGACCGATCTGGAGCAGCAGGTCGAGGCGATCAAGGCGCGCGGCGACAGCCCCGCACGGGAGGCGCTCGACGAGGTCAACCAGCCGATGATCCGGCACTGGGCCGAGGCGATCGGTGACACCAACCCGCGCTGGTCCGCCGGTGAGGCTCCACCGGCGATGGCGCAGGTCTGGACGATGTACGGGCTGGACCCGAACCGGCCCTCCACCGACCCGCTGCACGAGACGATGCGGCTGTTCGACGAGGCCGGCTACACCGCGGTCCTGGGGACGAACTGCGACCAGACCTACACGCGGACCCTGAAGCTGGGGGAGCGACCACGCATCACGTCACGGCTGCACTCGGTCGTCGGCCCCAAGCGGACGGGCGTCGGCAAGGGGTAGTTCGTGACCACCACCAGCACGTGGGTCGTCGGGCCCGAGGCGGACCCGGAGACCGTGGCGACCATGACGTTCCGGGTGCTGAAGTTCAAACCCGGCACGGGACGACCGGCGGTCGATCGGTCCGCGACCTTGCGCCCGGTGATCAACCGTGACACCCAGTTCTTCTGGGACGGCACGGCCGCGGGCGAGCTGCGCGTCCAGACGTGCGACGCGTGCGGTGAGCTCCGGCATCCCCCGGGACCCGTGTGCCCGTCGTGTCACGCGATGGATCGCGGCTACGTCGTCGCGTCCGGTCGCGGCAGCGTGCACTCGTTCCTGGTCCACCACGCTCCGCAGATCCCCGGCAAGACACTGCCGCTGCCGATCGCGCTGGTCGACCTGGTCGAAGGGGTGCGGATGGTCGGCGAGGTCGACGCCGACGTGCAGATCGGCGACGACGTCGAGGTGTGGTTCGATCGCATCGACGACGACCTGACGCTTGCCAAGTGGCACAAGGCCGGAACGGCCCCTGAGGTGGCGGTCCAGGAAGATCCAGCCTCCGACCTGCCGCCGTTCGCTCTCGACATCACACCGACTTTCGTTGTGTCGACAGCGCTGGCGACTCGCGACTTCCAGGACGTCCACCACGATCGTGTCCGTGCGCAAGCGGCCGGCAGCAGGGACATCTTCATCAACATCCTGACGACCACCGGGCTCGTGCAACGCTACGTCACCGACTGGGCCGGACCCGACGCGCAGATCCGGTCATGTGCGTTGCGACTCGGTGCGCCGGCCTATCCCGGTGACAGGCTGCAGTTCTCGGGCGTCATCGTGTCGGAGCAGGACGGGATCACGACGATCGACGTGACCGGCCGGGTGTCCGGAGGCGACCACGTCACCGCTCGAGTGGAGCTCACCCGGTCGGCGACGACGAGCATCCAACCGCGGGGAGGCGACCGTGGCTGAATTCAGCGGAGCGGCGTCGATCGCCGGCATCGGTGCGACCGAGTTCTCCAAGGAGTCGGGGCGTTCAGAGCTGCAGCTGTCCGCCGAGGCGACCCT
>DATMSF010000068.1:0-6090 GCA_035565535.1 Aeromicrobium sp. | reverse complement strand
CAGTCGCGTCTACCCACGCAGCATCTACAAGGCGGCCGGTGAAGTCGCACTGGTCCCGCGGCCCAAGCCGACGCAGGTCGGCGGCAAGCCGATCGACAACCGTGAGCTGCTCGACTGGGTGTTGGTCGTCGTCGACACGCTCGTGCCCCCGCCGGCGGACTAGCTGCCCGGCGACGACCCATGTGCGGGCCGGCTGCCTGCCGACGCGGGGAGTCGGTCAGTCCAGGGTCCGCGCACAGGGCTCCGTGCACGAGCCGTCGACCAGCGTGCGACCGTCGAGCGGCGTCTCGAGATCGACCTTCGCCGTGCGGTCGACGGCGGTATCGGTGCAGGTCAGGCGGAACGTCCGCTCCGTGATCGTCACGGTGACGGTGTCGTCGGTCTCGGCGACCTTGACGGACGTCTGGTCCGCACAGCTGCTGCCGACATAGCCCAGCTCGAGCGTTTTCTCGTCCGGCGACCCGATCGGTTGCCAGGCGATCTGGGTGCCCGAGACCGACCACCACAGCACCGCAGCGCCGAGTGCGAGAACGGCCAGGGCGACGACGACGGTCAGCAGGCGGCGTGCTCGCCTCATTCCTCGTCCTCCTCGCGCAGTCGGGGAACTGTCGCCTTCTCGGGGTGGATGCCCAGCTTGTCGGCATAGAACGAACGGACCAGGTCCATGTCGGCCTTGACGTCGTCGGTCGGATGGAAGGTCGGACCGAACCCCATGGTCTTGGTCGGCGGGTCGTAGAACGCCAGTGACACGGGTAGGCCGGTGTCGCTGGCGATGCGGCGGAATCCGGACTTCCAGTACCGGCCCTTGTCACGGGTCCCTTCGGCGGCGATCACGAGCCGGAACGGCTTGCCCGTGTTGGCCTCCGCGACGAGCTGGTCCACGAGTGCGCGCGGGTTCTTGCGGTCCAGCGGGATGCCGCCGAATCCCCTCAGCAACCAGCCGAGCGGGCCCTTGAACAGCTCCTGCTTGACCAGGACACGCGGATGTTGCCCTTCGTGCCACATCACCATCAGCATCGAGATGAAGTCCCAGTTCGACGTGTGAGGCGCTCCGACCAAGATCCCGGTCGGTGGAACCTCGCCGACCATCGTGTAGCCCTTGAGCCTGGTCAGGCCCCTGGCGATGCGTTGGCGAAGCATGCGCTCACCTTAGTGGCTACCATGCAGACGTGAGCCTGGTCCGCGTCTTTCCCGCCCTCGTCGCTGCCGTGTTCTTGTCCGCCTGCAGCTCGGTCCACCCGGGTGCGGCCGCCGTCGTCGACGACACCACGATCTCGATGTCGACGCTCGATGAGCAGGCCGAGGTCATGTGCCTGATCCAGACCGCGAGTCAGCAGCAGTCGGGAACCCCGGACAACGCGGCGATCCGGCAGAACACGATCTCGATGCTGGTGTTCGAGCAGATCGCCCAGTCGATGATCGACGATCAGCAGCTGACCGTCGACCGCGAGCTGGCCGCTCTGCCCGACGACGCACGTGAGCGGATCGAGGCGGTGTTCGGTGATCGCGCCGACGAGGTCGCCGACCTGCTGAGCAGCCAGCAGCTGCTCTATGCGCAGTTCGTCGCGATCGGAGCCGCGGTGACCGGTCAGCAGGCGTCGCCGCAGACGTACGACCAGCTGGCTGCCGCCGGGCAGCAGGCGGCCCAGGAACAGCTGGCCGAGCTCGACGTCGAGTTCGCGCCACGGTTGGGCATCGCGCCCGATGGGTCGGCGCTGGACGGCTTCGGCTCGGTCTCGGTCGTCGCCGCTGATCTGGCCGGCGGCCCGTCCCAGCTGACCCCGCTGGCGGCCTGCACAGCGTGACCGATTCGGCAGATCGGCCCTTCGACCGGCTCGTGGCGGTGATGGACCGGTTGCGCCGCGAATGTGCCTGGACCGGTCGACAGACCCATGCCTCACTGGCGCGTTATCTGCTCGAGGAGGCGCACGAGACCCTCGAGGCGCTGCACACAGGTGATAGCGACCACCTGCGTGACGAGCTGGGCGATCTGCTGCTGCAGATCGTCTTCCACGCGCGCATCGCCGCCGAGCGTGAGGGCTGGGACATCGACGACGTGGTCCGCGGTCTGACCGACAAGCTGATCCGCCGCAATCCTCACGTGTTCGGCGACGGCGAGGCCCGGACGCCGGAGGAGATCGACGCGGCCTGGCAGGCCGTCAAGGCAGCCGAGCGTCCCCGCGACTCGGTGCACCAGGGGATCCCGTCGACGCTGCCCGCCCTGGCCTACGCCGACAAGATCCTCAAACGGCTCGGCGACCCATCGGTCGTGGGAGACGACATCGGCAGCCGGCTGCTGGCCCTGGTCGCCGAGGCTCGGGCGCAAGGCGTCGACGCCGAGGAGGCGCTGCGCCGGACGGTGCGCGCCATGGGACAGGTCGAACGCGAGAATCCTCCAGCCGAGAATCCCCCAGCGTGATCGGTGGCGATCCTCGCGGGGTGTCGCCGTCGCGCCTTGGCGGACCGGACACCCTGGTGGTTGTTCGACACGGGGGCGTTCTGCCGCACCGACGTCGTGCCGGTGCGCTGAGAAAGGGTCGGCCGCACTAGGGTAGGGGTGCACATCGGACCCACCGGGCAAGGAGAAACTGTGGCACGCATCGAGGCTGTCGGGGCACGCGAGATTCTGGATTCCCGGGGCAATCCGACCGTCGAGGTCGAGGTCGCGCTCGACGACGGCACGATCGGCCGGGCGGCGGTCCCCTCGGGGGCGTCCACCGGACAGTTCGAGGCCGTCGAGCTGCGCGATGGCGACAAGCGTTACCTGGGCAAAGGCGTGCGGAAGGCCGTCAAGGGCGTCAACGAGAAGATCGCCCCGGCGCTGGTGGGGATCGACGCCGACGAGCAACGTCTCGTCGATGCGACGATGCTCGACCTGGACGGCACGGACAACAAGTCCAAGCTCGGTGCGAACGCCATCCTCGGCGTCTCGTTGGCGGTGGCCAAGGCCGCCGCTGAATCGGCACGACTGCCGTTGTTCCGTTACGTCGGCGGTCCGAACGCGCACCTGCTGCCGGTGCCGATGATGAACATCCTCAACGGTGGCGCGCACGCCGACTCCAACGTCGACGTCCAGGAGTTCATGATCGCTCCCATCGGCGCACCGACCTTCGCCGAGGCGCTGCGTCAGGGCACCGAGGTCTACCACGCGCTCAAGTCGGTGCTGAAGACCAAGGGCTTGTCCACCGGGCTGGGAGACGAGGGCGGTTTCGCTCCGAACCTGGACTCGAACCGAGCCGCCCTGGACCTGATCGCCGAGGCGGTCCAACAGGCCGGCCTGGCGCTCGGGTCCGACATCGCCCTCGCCCTCGACGTCGCCAGCTCGGAGTTCTGCGACGGCAACGTCTACACGTTCGAGGGCCTGCCCAGGACGGCCGAGCAGATGGCTGCGTACTACGGCGAGCTCGTCGACGCCTACCCGATCGTCTCGATCGAGGACCCGCTCGACGAGAACGACTGGGACGGGTGGATCACGCTGACCGAGACGATCGGCGACCGCGTCCAGCTGGTCGGTGACGACTTGTTCGTCACCAACGTCGAACGACTGACCCGCGGCATCAACGAGGGTGCGGCCAACGCCATGCTGGTCAAGGTCAACCAGATCGGGTCGCTGAGCGAGACCCTCGACGCCGTCGAGCTGGCGCACCGTCACGGCTTCTCGAACATGATGAGTCACCGGTCGGGCGAGACCGAGGACGTCACGATCGCCGACCTGGCGGTCGCGACCAACTGCGGCCAGATCAAGACCGGCGCACCGGCGCGCTCGGATCGTGTCGCCAAGTACAACCAGCTGTTGCGCATCGAGGAGCTGCTCGGCGAGGCTGCCCTGTACGCCGGCGCCGATGCGTTCCCGCGGCTGGTCCTGTAGGACCGATGGCGACGCGACCGCCCTCACGCCCCCGGGATCGGAGCCGTCCGACCGGGGCGCGAGGGACGCGACCGACGCCGAAGAAGGCTCCGGCGGCAGGGACCGGCCCGCAGATCACGACCCGGGCCGTCATCTTGCTCAGTGTCCTGCTGTTGCTGCTCGCCTCGTACACCGCGTCGTTCCGCGCTTGGTGGGGCGCTCGCCAGGAGCTGCAGTCCACTCGGGCCGAGGCTGTCGCACTGCGCAACGAGATCAAGTCGCTGGAGGAGCAGAAGGATCGCTTCGACGATCCGGCGTTCATCCGACAACAGGCCCGTGAGCGGTTCGGTTGGGTGATGCCCGGCGAGGTCGGTTACCGCGTGATCGGCGCTGATGGATCGGTGCGCGGGCAGGTGCCCGAGCTCGACGAGCCGCCTGAGATCAACCAGCCGCAGTGGTACGACAAGTTGTGGGGCTCGGTCGCGACGGCCGGTACCGAGGAAGGTGACGGCGCGCCTGCCGAGGAGCCGAGCGACGAACCGTTGGAGGACAGCCAGTGACGGTCTCCGAGGACGACCTGAAGGTGCTGCGTGAACAGCTCGGACGGCCTGCGCGCGGTGTCATCGAGGTGGCGTCGCGCTGCCCGTCGGGCCACCCGAACGTGGTCAAGACCGAGCCCCGTCTGCCGGACGGGACTCCGTTCCCGACGATGTACTACTTGACGTGCCCGCGCCTGGCGTCCGAGATCGGCACGCTGGAAGCCTCGGGCCTGATGGCCGAGATGAGTCGCCGGCTGACCGAGGACGCGCAGCTGGCGGCCGCCTATCGGCAGGTCCACGAGGAGTACCTGGCCGAGCGGGAGGCGATCGCACACGTGCCGGAGATCGACGGGATCACGGCCGGTGGCATGCCCACCCGGGTCAAGTGCCTGCACGTGTTGGTCGGCCATGCGCTCGCCAAGGGACCAGGGGTCAATCCGCTGGGTGATGAGGCGCTGGAGCTGCTCGGCCGGTGGTGGGACGGCAACTCGTGCGGGACGTCCGAGGAGTCCGGTGACTGACGCCACCCGGGTGGCGGCGATCGACTGCGGCACCAACTCGATCCGTCTGCTGATCACGGACCTGTCCAGCAGCGGCCAGCACGACGTGCTGCGGGAGATGCGCATCGTGCGGCTGGGTCAGAACGTCGACCGCACCAAGCACCTGGACGAGGCGGCGATCGAACGCACCTTGACCGCTCTGCGGGAGTACCGAGAGCTGATCGCCTCGTTCGAGGTCGCTCACGTCCGGTTCTGCGCCACGTCGGCGGTGCGCGATGCCGACAACGGGGCACAGTTCGCCGATCGTGTCGAGGCGCTGCTCGGGGTGCGGCCGCAGGTGCTGGCCGGCACCGAGGAGGCGGCCGCGTCGTTCCTGGGCGCCACGCGCGCCTTGGGTCCGGGTCGCACCGTCGTGGTCGACATCGGTGGTGGCTCCACCGAGATCGTGGTGGGGGACGGGGCGACGATCGAGTCGGCGGTGTCGCTCGACATCGGGTCGGTGCGGCTGACCGAACGCTTCTTCGCCTCCGACCCGCCGACCGTCGACGAGATCACCGCGTGCATCGACCACCTCGACGCAGTTCTGGCGGCCCCCACGTCGGGGCTCGCGAGCATCCCGCGTCTCGTGGGCGTCGCAGGAACCGTCACCACCGTGGCCGCACACGTGATGGGACTGGCGTCGTATGACTCGCAGGCCATCCACGGCGCCCGCCTCCTGATGGCTGATGTCCGAGCCGCGTGCCTGTCCTTGGTCCAGATGTCCGTTGCCGACCGTCGTGCGCTGGGATTCATGCATCCGGGGCGGGCCGACGTGATCGGCGCCGGGGCGCTGATCCTCGACCGGCTGATCGAGGCGCTGCCGATCGACAGCGACGCGATGCTCGTCAGTGAGAGCGACATCCTGGACGGGATCGCCTGGAGTGCCATCGCATGAGGATCAGCGTGCCGGATGCCGCGTGGCGAGATCGGTTGGCCGACCTGGACCTGGAGGTCATCGTCTGGGACGGCTCGACGCCACAACCGGACGGCTACCTGGACGTGGCCCTGTGGCCGTACGACGTGGCGCCCACGGCGTTGGCTGGCATCGATCCGTCGCGGATCGGACTGGTGCAAGGTCAGTCACTGGGCTATGACTCGGTCCGCGAGTTCTTGCCGGCAGGAGGCAGGTACGCCAACGCGGTGGGGGTCCACGAGGGCGCGACAG